>DASYXE010000586.1:0-5724 GCA_035935375.1 Gemmatimonadaceae bacterium
CGATCCGGTCCTGGCACGCGTCTCCCGCGCGGTCGGCGCGGCGCACGGCATGACCGCGCTCTCGACGTCGCTCTCGTCTCCCGTGCAATGCCTGCCGCGGTCCGTCGTGCGACCGACGCGGGACGTCGTGGTGCGGGTCGACGGGCTCACGAAGCGCTTTGCCGTCCGTCGCGGCTGGGCCGCCGTCCTCCGGCACCCGCGCGCCTCGTCGTACACCACCGCGCTCGACGGCGTGAGCCTCCAGGTGCGGCGCCGCGAGTTGTTCGGCCTCCTTGGGCCTAACGGGGCCGGCAAGACGACGCTGTTCAAGATCCTTTCGGCATTGGTCACGCCGGACGCCGGAGACGTCACCATCGACGGATGCGACGTCGTGCGGGATGCGGCGCGTGTCCGCCGCTTGCTGGCGCCGGCGATTCCCGAGGAACGGAGCCTGAGCTGGCGCCTCACGGCACGGCAGAACCTCGACGTGTTCGCGGCGCTGCACGGCCTCACCGGCGCCGCCGCCCGCGGCGCAGTGGATGAGGTGCTCGACGCAACCGAGCTGGTGAACACCGGTGCGAAGATGGTGGGCCAGTTCTCGTCGGGCATGCGCCAGCGCCTGCTCATCGCACGCGCTCTCCTCGGCCGCCCATCCATCCTGCTGCTCGACGAGCCAACCCGGAGCCTGGACCCGATTTCGGCACGGCGCTTCCGCGCTTTCCTGCGCGACGAGGTCGTGGGACAGCGCGGATGCACCGTGCTGCTGGCGACGCACCGGGCGGAAGAAGCGCTCGAGTTGTGCGACCGCGTCGCCGTGCTCGACCGGGGTCGCATCGCGGCGACCGGCACACCGGACGCGCTCATGCGCGACGTTGCCGGTGCTCGCTACCAGGTACGCATTCAAGTCGAGCGCTGCGCGGCCGTATCGGACGTGGCGCGAGCGTCGGGCGGATCGGTGCACACGATGGAGCACCGCGAGCCTGACGCCGAGGGTTGGGCCACGGTCGACCTGCAGATCGCGGGTGGGTCGACCGGCGCCGCGGCGTTCCTCGGCGCGTTGGGCGAGCGCGGCGTCGCCGTCGCGTCGTTCGAGCGCGTGACGCTGCCGTTAGACGAGCTGATCGAACGCCTGGTCTCGCGCAACGCTGGAGGGCCGCGCCATGCATGAGATCCGCGCGTTGCTCAAGGCCAACTGGCAAGTGGGATCGAGCTACCGCCTCGACATGGTCGCGTCGCTCATCGCACTGGTCGTGACCGTCGTACCCGTGTACTTCGTCGCGCACGCGTTGCAGCCGATGATGGCGCCGTCGATCACGTCGCAAGGTGGGCAGTACTTCGGCTTCGTGCTCATCGGCATGATCGCCTTCACGTTCCTGGGCGTGTCCGTGAGCGCTCTGCCGAAGGTGGTGGCGGCCGGGATCGGGTCGGGCACCCTCGAGGCCTACCTGTCGACGCCCGCGCGGCTCCCCACGATTCTCGCCGGTCTCGTGTCGTACGAATTGTTGTGGTCGTTCGCGCGCGCGCTTCTGATGCTCGGCGCGGGCACGGCGTTAGGCGCCCACGTCGCGTGGGGCCGCTCGTTGGCCGCGTTAGGCGTGCTCGCGCTCATCGTTCTGGCGCATCTCCCCTTCGGCATTCTCGGAGCCGCACTCATGCTGTGGTTTCGTACGACCGGACCGTTGCCCAAGGCCATCCTCGCCGCATCCGGTCTGTTGGGCGGCGTGTACTATCCAACCCAGGTGATTCCCGCGTGGCTGCATACAGTGTCGGCGGGGCTGCCGCTCACGTACGGCCTGCGATCGCTCCGGCGCGTGCTGTTGGATGGCGCCCCGTTCGGGGCTGTCGCCGGCGACATCGCGATCTTGGCCGCGTTTGCGACGGTGTTATTGGCCGCGAGCGTGTGGGCGTTCGACCAGGCCCTGCGTGACGCGAGGCGCACGGGAACGCTCGCGCAGTACTAACGGAGCGCGGCAGCATCATTCAGCGCCGGATGGGATGTGCGCTCTTTCGCACCTCGGTGCGCGCGTTGGATGACGGTCCTCGCGGTGGCGTAATTACACTCGGCGCATGCCGAGTAGACAAACACCACCGAAGGAGGATAGCATATGGCTATGGCGCTCAAGCTGCCGCGGTACACGGTCGACGATCTCGAGCGGTTCCCCGAAGACGGGAACCGGTACGAGCTGCTGGACGGCGTGTTGCTCGTGACGCCGGTGCCGAGCTCAGGCCATCAGATCGCGGCGGGTCGGATCCAGGGAGCGCTCATGACGGCGCTGCCGCCGGGTTACGCGAATGTCGTTGGCCCGGGGGCGATCTCGGTGCCGCCAGGGACGCAGCTGCAGCCGGACATCCTCGTGTACCCGGCGCGCTTCGGACCGCGCGTGGATTGGGCAAAGGTCACCGAACACTGGCTGGCCGTTGAGGTGCTGAGCCGCTCGTCCCGCGTGTACGACCGCGACGTGAAGCGCGGCGCGTATTTCGCCCTTGGTGTTAGGCAGCTGTGGCTGGTGGATCCATTCAACCGCACCATCGAGGTGTGGCGGTCGCCGCGACTGCACCGGGTGGAGCGCGACATGATTCGGTGGCACGTGCCCGGCCTCGATCGCGTCCTGACGCTGGACGTGGCTGAGGTATTCGCGGGTTTCGACTGAGCCGTCCCGATGGCCGTCGGGCGCGCGACGTTCGTCAGGCGCCCGGCAGCAGGTTCGCGATGCGCCGCGCGATCTCCTGCGCGGCGTGCGGCCGCCCGCGCGCGGCGGCGTTGGCCGCGACGCCCGCCAGCGCGGCCGGATCTCCGGTTAGGCGCCTGACCTCGGCGTCCAGTCGTTCCGGAGAGAGCTCGGCCTGCGACACGTACACCGCGGCGCCGGCGTTGGCCAACACGCGTGCGTTGGCCGCCTGATGCCCTGCCGCCGACGTCGGCAGCGGTACCAGGATCGACGGGATCCCCCATGCACAGAGCTCGGCGAGCGTCAGCGCGCCCGAGCGGGTGATGGCGAGATTGGCCGCGGCGTACGCTCGCTCAATGGGCGAGAGGTAGGGCACCACGCGCACGCGCGGCGCATCCAGCTGCGCGTAGCGGTCGTGCGACCCACGGCCGGTCGCCCAGATGAGGGAGACGCCGTCGGGCAGTCCCCGCTCGACCCACCCGGCGAGCGCGTCGTTGATGGGCCGCGCACCCTGGCTCCCGCCGAACGCGAGCACCACGGCGCCGCCGACGTCCGGAAACCCCCACTCCCGCCGCGCCGCCGGCCGAGCCGGCCTCGGCCCGGGCGGCGGCGCGATCGGGTTCCCGGTCTCGCCTAACCAGGCCGTCGGCCGCACGCCGAGGCGTGCGGCCGCCTCGCCGTACCCCAGGTAGATCTCGCGCGCCCACCGCGCGAAGAAGCGGGTCGTCATCCCCGGGTAGCTGTTCTGCTCCTGCAGCACCAGCGGCACGTGCTCGCGCACGGCCCACGCCAACGCCGCACCCGACGCGTAGCCGCCGGTCCCGACCACGAGCACCGGCCGCTCGCCACGCGCCACCTCGCCTAACGATCGCCACGCGCTCGCGAGGCCGGTCACCGTGCGCCAACTCCGCCACGGCCGCGAGCGATACAGCGGGTGGAGGTCGAGGAGTCGGTACGGGAAGCCGGCCGCCGGTAACACATCGCGCTCCACGCCGCGTTCGGCCCCGATGAAAAACGGCTCCACGTCGGGGCGCTCGCGCGTGAGCGCGCGCGCGATCGCGAGTCCCGGATAGAGATGCCCGCCGGTCCCGCCGCCGGCGAACAGCACTCTCACGCCGCCGTGACTCCGAGCGGATCCGTCGCGTGCGCTCCCAGCACGCGCTCGTTGACGCTCCCGATGTTCACCAGGATGCCCGTCATGAGAATCGACAGCACGAGGTTCGTCCGACCGTACGAGATGAACGGGAGCGTGAGGCCGGTCGTCGGCAGGAGACCGATCACGACGCCGATGTGCAGGAATGCCGTGCTCACCGTGTTGAACACGATGCCGATGGCCAGCAGCTGCTGGAACGGCGTCCGCGCCTGCTTGGCGATGCGGAAGCCCAACCACCCGTAGATGGCGAACGCGAGCGTCACGCCCACGATGCCCAACAAGCCCCACTCCTCGCCGATGTTGCTGCCGATGAAGTCGTTGTACGGGAACGGCACGAAGCCCAGCTGCTGGCGCCCCTGCCCGAACCCGACGCCCCACAGGCCGCCGGAACCCACCGCGATCAACGATTGCTTGAGCTGGTAGCCCACCACCTCCGGCGCATGACCCGGATTGAAGAACGACGTCATGCGCAGCAGCGCGTACTGCACCTTCTCCATCTCGTGCCAGAAGACCGGGATGGCGATCACGCACAGCAGCACCACGTGCCCGATGCGCACGCCGCCGGCGAACAACACCACGCCCATGATCAGCGTGAACGTCATGGCCATCGAGGGATCGGGCTCGAGCAGCACGAGGATGTTGAGCACGGTCAGCACGAGCAGGAACGGCAGCAGCCCCTTGGTGAGGCGCCGCATGAGGTCGCCCTTCTTCACGACGAGCATCGCGGTCCACACGATCACCGCCAGCTTGGCCAGCTCCGATGATTGAAACGCAAACCCGACGTTGACCCACCGGCGCGAACCGTTGATCCGCGGCGCGATGGCGCCGGTGAACGGCAGCACCGGAATAAGTAACATGAGGATACTAAATCCCATGATCGGCCACGCCCAGCCGCGCCAGCGCTCGGCGTCGAGCTTGGCCGCGATGGCAAACAGCACGATCCCGATGCCGATGCCGCCCAACTGGCGCATGAGAAAGAACGTGCTCGAGTGCCCGTCGCGCGCGGCGACGAGCGCGCTGGCGCTGTACAGCACCGCCACGCCGAACGCGAGCAGCGCCGCCGTCACGATCACCAGCGCGCGCGACTCGACGCCCATGCGCCACCGGCGGCGCTCGCCCTGCACCGTCACGCTGCGCGTGGCGCGTGCGCTGCCGGCCACGGCGGCGTTCGAGCCCGGGGTCCGCGCGCTCACGTGGCCGTTCCCTTCGTCTCCATGGCCAATCTCCGGAACGTCGCCCCACGCTCGGCGTAGTTGTCGAACATGTCGTAGCTCGAGCAGGCGGGTGACAGTAACACCACATCGCCGGGCTGCGCGAGCGACCGCGCCTTGGCGATCACGGTCTCGAAATCCGAGCCCATCTGGACGAGCGGCACCACGCCCTCCAGATCGCGCGCCACGATGGGTCCGGCCTCGCCGTACGCGATCACGGCGCGTCCGACGCGCCGGAGCGGCTCGGCGAGCGCGGTGTACGGCTCGCCCTTGTGGCGTCCGCCTAACAGAAGAACCGTGGGACGCGTCATGCCCTCGATGGCGACCAGCGTCGAGCTGACGTTGGTCGCCTTGGAGTCGTTGATCCAGAGTACGCCCGCCGCCTCGCCCACGCTTTCGAGCCGGTGCGGCAGCGCCTTGAACGAGGCGAGTCCGGCGGCGATCCGGGTGCGCGATCCGGGCGTCGCGTGCGCCGGGTCGGCGACCACGACCGCGAGCGATGCCGCGAGCGCGTTGGCGACGTTGTGGTCGCCGAACAACGCGAGGTCCCGCCGCGCGAGCAGCGGCGCGCCTGACACGACCAGCGCGTCCGCGGACCGGTCATAGTAGGCGTCCGCCTGACGCGCGAGGCTGAACTCGACCACGCCGGCGAGCGGCCACTTGCCTCCCGGCGCGGCGGCTGTGGGCGAACCTCCTCGTCGCGACGACAGGA
>DASYXE010000587.1:0-3281 GCA_035935375.1 Gemmatimonadaceae bacterium
TGCTTGGGTGATGAGCGCGGTGCACGTCTCGATGAGCCGGCGCTGCAGCGCTTTCTCTTTGACGATGCGCGCGTGGTACTCGACGTTCGCCGATGTGGGAACCGCGTCGACCAAGTACGCGATGTAGTCCTTGCCGCCCGCGATCTCGAGGTCGCCGCGACGGGCCAGCTCGTCGGCGAGCAGGAGTGGATCGACTACATCGCCCCGCTCGACGATCGCGACCATCGCACGGAAGATCCGCCGATTGCGTTCGCGATAGAACATGGTGTCGTCGACGTGCTCGGTGGCGCGCAGGATCGCGTCCTGGTCCATGAGCATCGCGCCCAACACGGCGGTTTCCGCCTCTTCCGAGTATGGGGGACGGCGGTCGCCTTGCCGATCATTTTCGGACGCCATCGAGGAGTCGACGAGCGAGCTGGACATCTTCCCAGGTTGGTCGCTTCCAAGCGGGATTGCGGAGGAGCGCGGCCGGGTGATAGGTGACGACGACGGGAATCCCGTGGTAGCGGTGGATCGCGCCGCGCAACTTGCTGATCGAGAGCTTCGTGTCGAGCAGCGTCTGCGCGGCGAACGTGCCGAATGCGACGATGACCGAGGGTCGGATGATCTCCAGCTGGCGGACCAGATACGGACGGCACGCGTCCACTTCGGTGGGAAGCGGGTTGCGATTGCCGGGCGGACGATGCTTGAGGACGTTGACGATGAACACGTCGTCCCGGCTCAACTTAATCGCCTCCAGAATCTTCGTAAGAAGCATTCCGGCCTGACCGACGAACGGGCGACCCGTTTCGTCTTCGCTGGCGCCGGGCGCTTCGCCAACGCACACCAGTCGCGCCGTTGCACTCCCTTCGCCCGGAACCGGATGCTTGGCCGTGCGATAGAGATCGCACTTGCGGCATGCCTTGATGAGCGCAGCCACGTCGTCCACGGTGTGGCATTGCGCGATCTCGCCGCCGAAGAGCTCGTTGCCCTCGCTGCCCACCACGAGACCATCGGGCGGCAGTGCGACGGGCGCGCTCGGTGAGGTCGGTGCTTCGGGCGGTGTGCGTTCGACCGGTCGCGCGGGCGCGGTCGCGGTTGACGGCGGTGCGCCCGCGCTGTGGAGCGCCTGCCGCCAGTCGCCGGGAGCGGCGGTCGCCGGCGTCGCATCACCTCGTGCGCAACGCGCGGCGCCAATGATTCGCATCACGTCGTCCACCGACAGCGTGTCGAGCACGAGCTCGACTTCGCCTTGATCTCGCCGCTGCTCGAGGTAGCGGCGGAGCAGATCCTCAGCGTGCACGCAAGAGGGTCTCGACGCGGTCGAGGATCACGTCGGCGAGCGACGTCTTGGACATGACGGGCATCGCGTCGGCAGAGCCATCGGGCGCGAGGATGGTGACGCGGTTGGTGTCGGCGCCGAAGCCGGCGTCGGGTTCACGCGCGCTGTTCGCGACGATGAGGTCGAGCTGCTTGTCGGCCAGCTTGGCGCGCGCGTTGTCGAGCAGGTGGTCCGTTTCGAGCGCGAAGCCCACGGTGACGAGGCCCGGCGGCCGATGCCTGACGGTGCACGCCAGAATGTCGGTGGTCGGGGCGAGGGCGATGGACGCCGGTCCGTCCGCCTTCTTGATCTTGCTCGCGGCGGGATCGGCAGCTCGGAAGTCGGCCGGGGCCGCCGCCATGATGAGCGCGTGCGCGCCGGGCAGCGCTTGCCTAACGGCCTCCGCCATCTCCTCCGTGGTGTCCACGCGCACGAGCGACGGCCCGACCGGTTCCGGCACCTCGAGCGGTCCGGCGATGAGCACGACGCGCGCTCCGCGCCGCCACGCAGCCGAGGCGATCGCCGTCCCCATCTTCCCGCTGCTGCGGTTGGACAAGAACCGAACAGGATCGACCGGTTCGCGCGTTGGTCCCGCGGTCACGACCACGGTGCGTCCGCGGAACGAGGCGTCGTCGAGGACGCGGCCCACGTGCGCGACGATGGTCTCGGGTTCGGGCATACGACCCGGGCCGCTTCCCTCGCCTGCCGCGAGCGCGCCGACATCGGGGTCGACGACGGTGTAGCCGATGTCGCGCAGGTGTGACACGTTGCGCTGCGTCTGTTGGTGCGCCCACATCGCGTCGTTCATCGCGGGACACAGAATCACGGGTGCGGTGGTCGCGAGCAGGCATGCCGCGAGGAGATCATCGGCGCGTCCGTGCGCCGCGCGCGCGAGGAAATCCGCGGTGGCGGGAGCGACCACCAGCGCGTCGGCGTCGCGCGCGAGATGGATGTGGTCGAGCGCGCGTCCCGGAGAAAACAGGTCGGTGTGGACGGCGCGTCCAGTGAGCGCTTCGAAAGTAAGCGGCGCAATGAACTGCGTCGCGGCGCGCGTCATCACCACGTCGACCTCGGCGCCAGCGGCCGAGAGCAATCGCGCGACCCATCCCGACTTGTAGGCCGCGATGCCCCCGCTCACGCCGAGGACGATGCGCGATCCGCCGAACGGTCGCACTGTAGTAAGCGGTGCCTAACGGCCGCGGCGCGGGGTCACGCGGTATTCGATGCCCTCCTCGTTCGTGAGCTCCTCGAGGGCCCGTGTGGTGAGCTTCTTCTCGCGCGCCTCGCTCATCGTGCGCGGAAACTCATTGAGCAGCCGCGCGTACTTGGCGGCGATGAGCACGCCGAGATATTTGTTGGCCGCGCGCTTCGCGACGTCGGCCGGGGTGTACACCTGCATGTGCTTTCTCCTGGAAGGGCGGACAAGACGGACAAGGCCAGACTGAAGTCGGACAAAACGGACAAGGCTAGACTAAAGTCGGACAAAACGGACAAGGCTAGACTAAGGTCGGACAAAACGGACAAAACGGACAAAACGGACAAGGCCAGACTGAGGTCGGACAAAACGGACAAGGCCAGACCAAAGTCGAGCACAACCGGGGTCTTGCTACTTCATGGCCTCCATTTCTTTCTCCAACCGTTCGATGATGCGTCGCACGTCGCGTTCCACGTTCTGCAACCGGTCGCGGCGCAAGCCCTCGGCGTCGATGATGCGCGACACGTTGGACACGGCCTGGTCGAGCTCATCGTTCAGCACGACGTACTGAAACATCGGCACCGCTCTGAGCTCGCCCAACGCACTGACGAGCCGCTTCTTCAACGTTTCGGGCGTCTCCGTTTGACGGCGACGCAGTCGTTCCAGCAACACTTCACCCGACGGCGGCAGCACGTACACCAACACCGATTCCGGGAACACGGCCCGGAACTGCGCCGCGCCTTGCACATCGATGTCCATGATCACGTGGCGGCCTTCGCCCAACAC
>DASYXE010000588.1:0-5967 GCA_035935375.1 Gemmatimonadaceae bacterium
CCACGCCGATGTCGCGCGGATTCCACGTCAACGTGTGGAGCTGCACGCCGTGCGCCGTGTTGAGGCCGACGAACGTCACCCCCGGCACGCGCAGCACCGGCTCCAATTCCTCGGACACGTAGCGCCGGTAGCTCGCGTACACTCCGCCGCGCATGCCGATGCCTAACGGTGCGCGCCACCATTTCACATCGTGGTTGCCCGGCACCACGATCGTCGCGCTCACCCGGGCCGCGTCGCGCAGGAACTTGCGCGCGCGCTGGAACTCGCCGGCCCTCGCGCGCTGCGACATGTCGCCGGAGATGGCCACCACGTCGAAGTGCCGCGTCTCGATCAGTTGTTCAATCGCATCGACCTGCTCGGGGACAGCGGGCGTTCCGAAATGCACATCGGAGACGTGAAGAACCGTCGTCACGACACCCTCGCGGCGGCCGCGGCCGCAAGGCGCATCGCCTTGATGCGCGCTATCGGAATCGCCATGCGCTCCGGCTCACGGGGCGGACACCAGGTCGGCCAAGCGCTCCGCGAAGCTTGCCGCAAGCCCGCGCGAGAATTTCTTGGCCGGCTCGCTGGAGACGTCCGCCATCCACACGATGCGCGATTGTCGCGCATCGAACACCACCACCCGTACCACGGCGCGCTCTTCGCCCGGACCGGCGCCGACAAATCGCACTTCGATCGGGAATAGGACGTACCGGCAATCATCCTCGAACGCCACCAGAGTGCGGAGTTGGGACGCCAGCGGCTCCGGAATCATGTCCGGAACGGCCTTCATTGGTGGACGGAGCCATTCCGCCGCTAGATCGTACACGTCCGGTGCATACGGCGCGTTGCGGCGTGCGGTCTCGGCGAGCTGGTGCGGGAAAACCCACATCCGTCCGATTCGGTCTCGATCGCGCAACGCAAACGCGATCTCGCCATCCACATCGTCCAGAAACGCCTTCCGGTCGCGAATCTGCGGCGCCCAACCCAGCGAGTCGTCGGTTCGCAGATAATGTGTCGGAATCACCAGCACGCGGCGCGTCGCGTACGGCGCCAGCGGGCGTCCGACTGTCGGTGCGCTCTCGCGTGATGCCTGCGACGACACCCGCCCGGCGCCCACGCACACGAACACTGCGCCGACGACTATCAGAAGGGGTTTCACGAAAGTCCTGGGTTGGGATGGGAGAAACTTACCTCGAGGGAGACGATCCGTGCAGCACCACGTCTCCGGGCCACGCTCCAACTCTTGTCGGCGGCTGGTGCGGCGCGCAGAATCCCGGTCATGAAGAAGGCCCTGTCCGCGGCGATATGGATCGCCGTCGCCTGTCTGGGCGCCGGCTCGCTGGCCTGGCTCGCGCTGTCGCGCGGCGAAACCGTCAACGCGGCATGGCTCATCACTGCCGCCGTGTGCACGTTCGCCGTCGGCTATCGCTTCTATTCCAAGTTCATCGCCACTCGCGTATTCGCTCTCGATGCGCGCCGGGCCACGCCGGCGGTGCGCCTCGAGGATGGCCGCGACTTCGTGCCCACCAATCGGTGGATCGTGTTCGGCCACCACTTCGCGGCCATCGCCGGCCCCGGGCCACTCGTTGGGCCGACCCTCGCCGCACAATTCGGTTTTCTCCCGGGCGCTCTCTGGATCATTATCGGCGTCGTGCTCGGCGGAGCCGTTCAGGACTTCGTGATCCTCGCCGCGTCTGTCCGCCGCGACGGACGCACGCTCGGCCAGATGGCCAAGGATGAGATTGGTCCGACGGCCGGCTTTACCGCGCTCGTCGCCGTCCTCGGCATCATGATCATTCTGATCTCGGTGCTGGGGCTCGTGGTCGTCAACGCGCTCAAGGCCAGCCCGTGGGGCACGGTGACGATCGGGCTCACCATCCCGATCGCGCTGCTGTTAGGCATCTACCTGCGGTGGATCCGGCCCGGGCGCGTGCTCGAGGCGACCCTGGTGGGACTCGTGCTCCTCGCGGGTGCCTTGTACGCCGGTCAATGGGTGGCCGCCACCCCTGCGCTCGCGCCCATCTTCACGCTCGACGCGAAGACGCTCGCCATCCTCGTCATGGTCTACAGTTTCGCCGCGTCGGTCGTGCCCGTCTGGCTGCTGCTCGCGCCCCGCGACTACCTGTCGGCGTTCGTCAAGATCGGCGTGGTCGCGGCGCTTGCGTTAGGCATCGTCGTCGTGCTGCCGCCGCTCCAGATGCCGGCGCTCACCCGGTTCGTGGACGGCACCGGCCCCATCTTTGCCGGCAAGGTGTTCCCGTTCGCGTTCATCACCATCGCCTGCGGCGCGATCTCTGGATTCCACGCGCTCATCGCATCGGGCACGACGCCCAAGCTCCTGGAACGGGAGACCGACGCGCGCCCGATTGGATACGGCGGCATGTTGATGGAAGCGCTCGTCGGCGTCATGGCCCTCATCGCGGCCTGCGTGCTCACGCCCGGCGTCTACTTCGCGATCAATGCCCCCGCGGGCCTGCTCGGCACGACGACCGCGAGCGCCGCGCACGCGATTGCCGCGTGGGGCTTTACGCTCGACCCATCAACCATGCAGCGCCTGGCCTCGCAGGTCGGGGAGACCTCGCTGCTCTCTCGGACCGGCGGCGCGCCGAGTCTCGCCGTCGGGATGGCGCAGCTGTTCACCGGTCTGTTAGGCGGCCCCGAAGCGATGGCGCTCTGGTACCACTTCGCCATCATGTTCGAGGCGCTCTTCATCCTCACGACGCTCGACGCCGGCACCCGCGTCGGACGCTTCATGCTCCAGGACCTCGGCCGCCACGTGTGGGAGCCGTTCGGCCGCGTGTCGTGGTATCCGGCGGTGGTGCTGTCCAGCGCCATCTTCGTCGCCATGTGGGGCCACTTTCTCTGGCAGGGCGTCATCGACCCGTTAGGCGGCATCAATTCGCTGTGGCCGCTGTTCGGCATCTCCAACCAGCTCCTGGCGGCCGTCGCGCTCTGCGTCGGCACGACGGTCATCATCAAGAGCGGGAAGGCGCGCTTCGCATGGGTCACGCTGGCGCCGCTCGCGTGGCTGGTGGTCGTGACGCTCACCGCGGGCTGGCAGAAGATCTTCTCCGCGAGCCCGCGGCTCGGCTTCCTCACGCACGCGCGGACGCTCGCCCAGGGACCGCAGGCGGCCGACACCGGCCGCCTCATCTTCAACGACCGCCTCGACGCCGCGGTTGCTGCGTTTTTCATGATCGCCGTGCTCGTGATTCTCATCGAGTCGGCGCGCGAATGGATTCTCGTGCTCCGCGGCGACAGACCCGCCACGAGCACGGAAGTCCCGTTCGAGCCGACCGCCCTCGCATCGTGATGCCACTCTCGCCCTGACCATGCGCCTCCGCCCTCGCTCACCCCTGATCGCCATCCTCGCGCTGCTGGCCGCGTACGCGTCTGCTCCGTTGCCGGCGCAGGATTCCTCCACGTTCGCGCTCACCATCCCGAACATCATGCGCGGAAACGAAATCGTCGGCCGTATGCCGGAGCGCATTCGATGGTCGCCCGACAGCCGTTGGATCTACTTCTACTGGCTGCCGCCGGGCAGCGACTGGCGCGACCCGCCCGCCCCCTATCGTGTCCGCGCCCAGGCCGGCGCCACACCCGAGCGCCTAACGGACGCGCGGATGGACAGCGCGGGCCCGATCGTCGAACCCGGCAGTCTCTCGCGCGATGGGCGGCTGCGTGCCGTCGCCTATCAGGGCGACATCTACGTCGTCGATCTCAAGACCCAGACCGCGCGCCGCCTCACCAATACCGAGGCGCGCGAGGCCGACCCGCAGTTCGGCGTCGGTGACGACCAGGTGTTCTTCACGCGCGACGACAATGTGTTCGCCGCCGATCTGCATTCCGGACTCGTCCAGCAGCTCACCGACGTGCGACCCGGCCCCGCGCCCAAGGACGACTCGGCCACCACGCCGATGCAAAAGACCCTGGAGGCGGACCAGCGGCGCCTCTTCCAGGTGATCCGCGACGAGTACCGCGCCGACAGCATCGCCAAAGCCGAGAAGACGCGCGCGGAGGGCATCCGCGGCAAGCCGCTCTACCTGCTCAAGGACGAGCGCGTCAGCCAACTCGCCGTCTCGCCTAACGGCAAGGCGGTGTTGCTCATCACCCGCATCACCTCCGAGCGCTCGCGCTCCACCGACGTGCCCAAGTGGGTCACCAAGAGCGGCTACGTCGAAGACATCAAAGGCCGCGACAAAGTGGGCGACAGCCAGGACTCCGGCCGCGTGGCGCTCGTGAGCCTGCCCTCCGGCACGGCGCGTTGGCTGCACGCCATTCCCGGCGATTCCATCGCCAATCCCGGCCTCATTCGCATGCTCGGCTGGAACGACGATGGGTCGCGGGCGCTCCTGTTCACCGTGCGGTCCGACTACAAGGAGCGCTACCTCGAGACCGTCACCGACGACGGCCGCATGGACACGGTCGACGTCCTCCGCGACACCGCCTGGATCGAGGGGCCGTGCTTCGCCTGCGGCGGCTGGTTAGGCAACGGCACGCGCGCCTGGTTCGTGTCCGAGGCCGATGGGTGGGCGCACCTCTACACGGTCAACGCCGACGGAAGCGACCGCACGCAGCTCACCAGGGGCAAATGGGAAGTGCTCGATGCCGTGCTGTCGCCGGACAAGAAGTGGTTCTGGATGCACACGAGCGAGCCGTCGCCGTACGAGCGCCAATTCTATCGCATGGCCGTCACCGGCGGCCCGCGCGAGCGCATCACCAGCGCCAAGGGCGGACACGACGTCACGGTGTCGCCCAACGGACAGGTCCTCGCCGACGTATACTCCACCTCCAACCGGCCGCCCGACCTCTTCGTCGAGCCGTTCCGCGCCGGCTCGGCCATGGCGCAGCTCACCGTGTCGCCCACCAAAGCGTGGCTCTCGTACCACTGGATCGACCCGAAGATCATCCGGATTCCGGCCTCGGACGGCGTCATGGTCCCGGCGCGCATCTATCGCCCGCAGGACGTCGGCGCGCAGCCTAACGGAGCCGCGGTCATCTTCGTCCACGGCGCCGGCTACTTGCACAACGTCGTCGACTATTGGTCGGACTACTATCACGAGTACATGTTCAACCAGTTCCTCGCCACCAAGGGCTACGTCGTGCTCGACGAGGACTACCGCGGCTCCGCCGGATACGGCCGCGATTGGCGCGTCGCCGTCTATCGCCACATGGGCGGACGCGACCTCCAGGACGAAGTCGATGCCTCGCGCTACCTCGGCAGCACCTTCGGCATCCCGCCCGAGCGCGTCGGCATCTACGGCGGCAGCTACGGCGGCTTCATGACCCTCATGGCCATGTTCACCGAACCGAAGCACTTCGGCGCCGGCGCCGCGCTGCGCGCCGTCACCGATTGGTCGCACTACAACCACTGGTACACGTCGCGCATTCTCAATTTGCCCGACAAGGACACGGTCGCGTACCACCAGTCGTCGCCGATTTATTTCGCGCAGGGTCTCGAGGGTCCGCTGCTCATGTGCCACGGGATGGTCGACACGAACGTCGAGTTCGAGGACATCGTCCGCCTAACGGAACGCCTCATCGAGCTCGGCAAGACCAACTGGCAGCTCGCGCCGTACCCGGTGGAGAATCACGGGTTCGTGAGGCCGTCGTCGTGGACCGACGAGTACTCGCGTATCTTCGCGCTGTTCGAGCGTACCATCGGCCATGCCGGGCCGGCCGTCACCTCGGGGGCGAAATGACCCGGCAAACCATCCGCAGTCATCTCGCCGCGGCCGCGCGCATCGCGCGCTCCATCGTCGGCGCGCCGGACTACGATCGCTACCTGGCGCACATGCGCCGGCGGCACCCGGCCCAACGCCCGCTCACGCGCGACGAATTCGCGCGCGCCCGCATGGAGGATCGCTACAACCGCCCCGGCGCGCGCTGCTGCTGAGGCCTCACAGAGAAATCGTCGCCGCGCTTGATCGGGCCGAAGGCGTCAGTGTGAGATCGCCACGCCCCATGGTGAATCGCCCGCCAGCA
>DASYXE010000589.1:0-4954 GCA_035935375.1 Gemmatimonadaceae bacterium
CGGTGCAGCACCGGTTCGGTCCCGGCTTTCCGGCCGGCACCCTGGTCATCAACATCACCGGCTCGCTCCTGCTCGGATTCCTGATGCGGTTCGCGATGGCGACCCCCGCGATCTCGCCCGAGATGCGGGGGTTTCTCACGACGGGCTTGTGCGGCGGATACACGACCTTCTCGACGTTCACCTTCGAGACGATGGCGCTCTTCAACGACGGCGAGGTGGGCCGGGCGAGCGCGTACGTAGCGGCCAGCGTGGCGCTGTCGCTGCTCGGCGTCTACCTTGGCGCAGCAGCCGCGGGCGGCCTCATCGTGCTCCGCCAGCGGTGACCGACGGGTTCTTCACGAGGAGACCGATGGTGCCACGCGGGACACGTGTGTGGGTGTGCGTCGCAGCCGGCGCGCTCATGGCCGCGCGCAGTGGACGCGCGCAGAGCGACACCAGCGTCGCCCAGTTAGGCTTGGATCGCGTGGGTTCGTACCTGAGCTACACGACCGTCGAGCATGGCCGGCACGGCTGGGAGCTCGGCGGCGACGTCGACGTCGGCTCGGTGTTGACGCCGAAGCTGCACCTGCTGGCCGAGGTCAACTATCTGCACGCCGACCTTCATCGCTTCGACGCCGACGACGTGCCGATTCCAGGCTCGTTCCACGATTTCAGCGTCGGCGTGGCGGCGCGCTATTCGGTGGCCCACGTGAAACGGTTCGAGCCGTATGTCGGCGCGGGTCTCGATGTGCACTTTCTCGGCACCGACATTGCACCGTCGCAGCCCATACATCATGACTACACGGGCGCGAAACTGGGTGGCGAGTACTTTCTCGGCATTTCGTTCGACCTCACCAAGCGCTGGGCCTTGTATGGAGAGGCACGTCGGATGGAGGTGCCGCCGGCTTCGCGCGTCACGTATCGCCTGGGCTTCTTCGTGCGGCTGTAGCCCCGCACCGTAGGGGGCGACCCAATGGACCGCTCGGCGGTCATGCGCACGGATGTCGTCGTCGAACTCGAGGACGCCCGACTGGATGGGCTGCTGAGCGTCCCGGTCGCGGCGCGCGGCGTGGTGTTGTTCGCGCACGGCAGCGGCAGTGGTCGCACGAGCCCGCGCAACGCGATGGTGGCGCACGCGCTCGAGGACGCCGGTCTCGCCACGCTGCTCATCGACCTGCTGACGGTCGACGAACAACGAGAGGATGCGCGCACCGGTCTCTTGCGGTTCGATATCGACCTGCTCGGCGCGCGTGTGTTAGGCACCTCGCAGTGGTTGCGCGGCCGCCCCGTGTCATCGGCGCTCGCATTGGGGTATTTCGGCGCCAGCACAGGCGCCGCGGCGGCGTTGCACGCGGCGTCGGAACTGCACGACGTGTTCGCGGTGGTGTCGCGCGGAGGGCGGCCCGACCTCGCGAGCGACTCCCTGAAGGGCGTGCGCGCGCCGTCGCTGCTCATCGTCGGAGGCGACGATGTGCCGATCATTCCGCTGAACCACGAGGCGTGCCAGATGCTCGGGTCGATCGCGCAGCTCGTGGTGATCCCGGGGGCGACGCATCTGTTCGAGGAGCCGGGCGCGATGGAAGAGGTCGCGCGCCTCGCGAGCGACTGGTTCGTGGGCCACCTACCGCCGCCCGAGCGCGGCGCGTGACGTGTTGTTCGCGGACCGCGCCGACGCCGGCCGTTTGTTGGCGGAGACGCTCCTGGCGCGGCTGCCCGGCCTCGTCGACCAGCGTCCGGTCGTGCTCGGCGTTCCGCGCGGCGGGGTGATCATTGGCCGCGAGGTCGCGCGTGCGTTAGGCGCACCGTTGGACGTGATCGTGGCGCGCAAGTTAGGCGCACCGGGGCACGAGGAGCTCGGGATCGGCGCCGTGGCGCCGGATGGCACGCGCGTGCTCGACCCGGACATCGTGGCGGCGCTCAGCGTGAGCGATGCCTACATCGAGAGGATCACCCGGCGCGAGCGCGCGGAGCTCGACCGGCGGATGCGTCGCTTTCGCGAGGAGCGTCCGTTCCCGGATCTGGCCGGCCGAGCGGTGGTCTTGGCGGACGACGGGCTCGCCACCGGCGTGACCGCGCGCGCGGCGCTCGCGTCGGTGCGCCGCGCCCAACCGGCAACGCTCGTGTTCGCCGCGCCCGTGTGCTCGGAGGATGGGTGTCGCACGCTCACGGCCGAAGGATACACGGTGGTCTGCGTGCAGACGCCGCCGGATTTCCGCGGGGTAGGCGAGTGGTACGCGGACTTCGAGCAGGTGACGGACGAGACGGTGATCGCGGTCCTGCGCGAGGCCGCGGCCCGCCCAACGTGAGGTCCGCTCAGCCGGCTGCCGGCTCCTGCTGCGTTAGGCAGTGGAGCGTGCCGAGTCCCCAGACCAGGTCGACGGCGTGGATGCCGATCACGTCTCGCGTGGGGAAGAGCGCGGCGAGGGTCGCGAGCGCGTCGCGATCGCGCCGATCGTTGAACGTGGGCACGAGCACGATGTCGTTGGCGATGTAGAAATTCGCGTAGCTCGCGGGGAGCCGCTCGCCATCCATCATCACGGGGCGCGGGAAGGGAAGGGTGACGACACGGAGGCCGCCCGGGCCATCGCGCGCGGCGAGCTCGAGGCGGCGGAGGTTGTCGGCCGAGGGCTCGTGGTTGGCGTCGGCGGGATCGGGCTCGTAGGCGAGCACGACCGTGTGGTCATCCGCGAACCGAGCGACGTCATCGATGTGTCCGTGGGTGTCGTCGCCGGCGCAACTTCTGCCTAACCAGATCGTGCGGTCGATGCCGAGGTAGTGGGCGAACGCGCGCTCGTAGCCGGCGCGATCGAGACCCGGGTTGCGCACCTGTTGGGGCGAGAGCAACCACTCTTCGGTCACGAGCAGCAGGCCCGCACCGTTCGTCTCGATACCGCCGCCTTCGAGCACGAGTGGCGCGCCGGTGTCGGGTCGCACCGCGCGACGCAGCGGCAGGCCGCTCAGTGCGGCAATGCGATCGGCCACGCACGCGTCGCGCGCGTAGTTGTCGTACTTCGCCCAGGCGTTGAAAGCCCAGCCGATCCACTCGACGCGACCATCCCGATGCCTAACCGCGGTCGGACCGGAATCACGAGTCCAGACACGGTCGGTCGGCACCAGGTGCAGCCCTACGTGCTTCAGTTCGATGCCGTGTGCGCCTAACACACGACGCGCGTCTTCGCGCACATCCTCATTCGAGCACAGTATCTCGACGGTTTCGTGGGTGTGGAGCGCGCGAACGATCTCGCCATACACCCACGGAATGGCCTCGAACTTACCCGGCCAATCGGGCTCATGGTGTGGCCAGGCGAGCCAGGTCGCGCGATGCCGAGACCATTCGGCGGGGAAGCGGCCGCCGGAGGCGGCCTTCGGGAAGCGGGCCTCGCCCTTGGGGAATCGGTCTGACGACCTTGGGGAATGGGGCGGCGGCGAGGTCATCGTCCGGCGCAAAGCATTGATACGAAAGGCAGCATTTTGGCGCGACGATGCGATGGAGCGTTGCCAACGTTAGGCGTCACTGACGTAGGCCAAGTATGCGCATTAACGATTATCGCGACCTCATCGTCTGGCAAAAGGCGGTTGACCTCGCCGAATTGGTCTATCGGCTCGTCAGGCAGTTCCCTGTAGCCGAGCGATACGGTCTCTCCTCGCAGATCACGCGAGCTGCGGTCTCCGTTGCTTCGAACATAGCAGAAGGCAACGCGTACTATCATCGCGCGCATTACATCCATCATGTCGACATCGCTCGCGGCTCCCTGTACGAGCTTGCTACGCAACTGGAGATCGCTCGACGTCTGACGTACATAGAATCCGATAGCGCCGAGCGCGCGTCTCTCCTCATCAACTCGATCAGCCGCATGTTGTACCGATTGAGAACTCGCCTGCGTGTCCGCGCGCCGGCTCCTCGTGCTCGCCCCATTCCCCATTCCCCAAGGCGGCCCGCCGCCGCTTCCCCAAGGCCGCCCCCAGGGGCGGACGCTTCCCTAGTCCAAGTATCGGTTGAGAATCGCCCCGTACGCGTCAATCCGGCGATCGCGTAGAAACGGCCAATTGCGTCGCGTATACTCGATCCGCTTGGGATCGCACTCCGCGACGAGGACGGTCGGTGATGTTCCTGCTTCAGCGATCAGCTGACCGAACGGGTCGCACACGAACGAGTGGCCGAAAAACTCGAGTCCGTCGGTTCCGGGCTCGGCTTCGAATCCTACGCGGTTCACCGCCGCGACGTACACTCCGTTAGCAATCGCGTGGGCCCGCTGCGCCGTCCGCCATGCATCCGCCTGCGCCGCGCCCCACTCGGCTTTTTCCTTCGGGTGCCAGCCGATCGCCGTCGGATACAGAAGAATCTGCGCGCCCATGAGGCTCGTGATGCGCGCGGCCTCGGGATACCACTGGTCCCAACAGATCAGCACTCCAATCGTCGCGAACTTCGTACGGAAGACCCGAAAACCGGACGGCGGACGCGCTTCGTCATGCTGATACATCTCGCCGGGCGTGAAATAGTACTTCTCGTGATAGAGGGGATCATCCGGGATGTGCATCTTGCGATACACGCCGAGGAGCGTGCCGTCCGCATCGATCACGGCCGCCGAGTTGTGATAGAGACCCGGGCCGCGCTTCTCGAAGATCGGAACCACGATCACAATGCCCAACTCGCGCGCCACGCCCTGCATCCGCTCCACCGTCGGTCCTGGGATCGGCTCCGCGAGGTCGAATCGCTCGGCGTCCGTCACCTTGCAGAAGTAGGGCGCATTGAAGAGCTCCTGCAGGCAAACGATCTGCGCGCCGCGGGCTGCGGCCTCGCGAATGCCTCGTTCGGCAGCGTCGACAGTCTCCGCGGCGCTCGCCGCGACGGCCTGCTGCACCAGTCCCACCGTGAATGCAGGATTTGCCATGGGCGAAATGTAGAGAGCGAACCCTCCAACTACTCCTTGAGTCGCCGCAATGAACCGGCGATTGCTTCTAACGCTACCGCCGG
>DASYXE010000590.1:0-5855 GCA_035935375.1 Gemmatimonadaceae bacterium
CTCCCGTGGCTCTGGCTTCCACTCGTCGTCGTGTTGGCGCGGGGGCTGCGGCGCGGCCCGGCGGATCCCGTCCGCTGGCTCCTCTGCTGCATGGCGGCGCCGCCGATCGCGTTCTTCACGCTCCTGTCGTTAGGCGGGAATCCGGGACTCCCGCACTGGCCGATGGTGGGCTATCTGATGCTGTTTCCGCTCCTCGGCGATGCGGTGGCCCGCCGGCTCGCCGTGCGCGACCGCCGCGCGCGCCAGTGGCTCGTCGGTTCGGTCGGCGCGTTCGTCGTCGTGCTCGCCGTGGCGTGGTCGGAGGCCGCGACAGGTTGGATGCGCCGTGTCGCGCCATCGGTGTTTGTCCGCGGCAGCCCAACCGAGGAGTTGCTGGATTGGCGTGATGCACGCCCGCGCCTGGCGGCGCTGGGCGTCGGCAAGAGGGATGGGCCCTTCGTGGCGGCGGTGAAGTGGACGGACGCCGGGAAAATCGGCTACGCACTCGGGCCCGGCGTGCCCGTCGTGTGCCTGTGCGGGTCGCCGCACCACTTCGCGTACCTTGCCGACCAGCGCGCGTTCATCGGCCGCGACGCGGTGCTGATCGACCACACGCGCGGGCCATCTGGCATCAGGCGCATATACGCGCCCTACTTTGCGAGTATCGATTCGCTGCCGCCGATCATCGTGCGGCAGGACGGCCGGCCCGCGCTATCGATCCAGGTGTACGTCGCGCGGCGATACCGTGTGCTGTTTCCCGGCAGCGTGCGCTGAGGTTGCGCCCAGCGCGACCAAACGGCGCGGCGGGGCGCCAGCCCCGCCGCGCCGTCGACGCTGCCTAACGCTGCATCATTTCGACGTCGCCGTCGCGATCCGCCCCGCCGTGCCGTTCACACCCGACGTCCCATCGATGAACGACGCGATGTTCTCCTTGAGCTTGGCCAGCGACGGCTCGTACACGTACATCATGTGGCCCGCATCGTACTCGGCGAACTGCACGTGGCCGCGCAGGTTCTTGGGCAGATTCATCTGGTCCATGGTCCACTCGGCCGCGTAGTACGGTGTCGCGAGGTCGAACAATCCGGAGTTGAGCAGGACGTGCAGGTGCGGGTTGAGCTGCAGCGCTTCGGCGAGATCCACCGCGACGTTGGTGTGGCCCGGCCATCCGCCGCGCTGCCCGTGCGTCCAGTTCCACGGATTCACGCGACCGCTCACCAGGTACTGCTTGTCGCGCGGGAAGTTGAGATCCGTGTGCAGATACGTCTCGAACGTCGAGACGAACGCCGAGCTGATGGACGACGACTGCGGGTCGTATGGCGAGCGTTGGGCGAGCATGTCGAACGTCGGGCCGGTGAAGCGTGCGTCGAGGCGGCCGATCACTTCGCCGTGCTCGCGGAGCAGCTCTTTCTCGAACTCCGACGCATCCACCTGCAGGTTCGCGCGGTCGATGTACGCGGTGTCGAGACCCGTATACTTGTGGAGCTGCGCGATGACGCGCGCGCGCTCGTCGGGCGCGAGCTCATCGCCCTCCATGAGCGCGTGCATGTAGTCGGTGGTCGCGAAATGCTCGACTTCCTTCAAGAACGGCCGGAGCTGCGCCGGCTGGTCGGGCAGCGCGTGATGGTACCAGGCGACCGCGGCGTACGACGGGAGGTACATCACGTACGGCATCAGATTCCCCGCGTCGAACGTGATGGTCTGGAAGTCGAGCACCGACGACATGAGGATGACGCCGTTGAAATCCATGTTGTCGGCTTGCTGCAAATAGTTCACGAGCGCCGCCGAGCGGGTGGTGCCGTAGCTTTCGCCTAACAGATAGCGCGGCGAGTTCCAGCGGTCCTGCTCGGTGAGGTAGCGGCTGATGAACTGCCCCAGCGACCGCGCGTCTTCGTCGACGCCCCAGAACATCTTGCCGGTGGCTTTGCCTAACGGATGGCTGAAGCCCGTGCCGATCGGGTCGATGAACACGAGGTCCGTCTTGTCGAGCGGGCTGTACGTGTTGTCGACCAGCTGGTAGGGCGGCGGCGGTGCGTGCGTCGTGTCGGGCGTGACGACGCGCTTGGGGCCGAACGCGCCCATGTGCACCCACACCGACGACGAGCCCGGGCCGCCGTTGTACGCGAACGTGATCGGGCGGCGCGACGGGTCGGTGACGCCGCGCTTGGTGTACGCGGTGAAGTAGAGCGCGCCGATCGGCTCGTCCGCGCTGTCGCGCAAGATGATGTCGCCGACGGTGGCATCGTAGTCGATGCGCTGGCCGCCGATGACCACCGAGTGCTGCGTGACGACGCGCTGTACCTTGTTGTCGTCCGCCGGCGACACATCTGCGTTAGGCGCCGCCGGTTTGGCGGTCGAGTCGCGCTGGGGTTCGGCGCCGCGTTGGGGTTGGCGGCGCTGCTGCGCCGGCGTCGTTGCCGGAATGGCGGCGGCGAGAAGAAGCAGGGCGACGAAACGAGAAGGTGCCTTCATGAGGACGAACCGGCTTGAGGGTGAGCGGTGCCCGACGGGACGAACCGCCCTGAATAAGGCGAAGAGTCCCGTCGCGCGCCACTCCCATGGGTCCGACCGCTGTAGCTATCCCCGAACCTTACGGGTGCGATCCGCCCTTCGACCCGCTCATGAGACTGCCCATGATGCTGGTCATGCTCACTTTCTTGTAGTTTGCGGGCGGCGTGAACATCGAGGCGGCGACGGTGCCCTCCTTGATGTTCCGGAGCTCCATGTGGTCGCCGCTGTCCTCGGCCTTCGTCACGACCTGAAGGCGATCATCGATCCACACCAGCCCGCTCCCGCCATTCCGCGCATCGTTCGTCCATTGCCACTTGTGCGCGGAGCGGCCGTCCACGCTTTCGGAGCCGAGACTCTTGCAGGTGAAGTGCGGCGGCGCATCGGACTTGTTGTGCGAGAGCGATGCGAACGGCATGGTGGTCGTATTCCACTGCGTGCAGGGGTCGCCGGCGCCGGCCGGACGGAAGAAGCGGAGCACCGGCCCGAACGTCGCGGTGACGAGCGATGTGAACATGCCGGCGTCGAGGTATTGCTTCTTCTGATCGTTGATGATCAGGGTCGCCTTGTGCGCCGGATCGAGCACCAGCGCGCCCAACTGCGACGTGTCGGTCGACTCGATGCGCAGCTTGCCGTCGGAGAGGTAGATATGGGTGGGCGAGTCGGTCGGATGACTCGGATCCACGAGGTCGGCCGAAAACGGCGGCCCGGTCCAGACCGGCCCGCCGACCTCTCCGCCGAAGCAGGCGGACATCAGCGGCGCAGTGCCTAACAGTGCAGCGGCGAGCCAGCGGGTCACGTGTGGGGGCGGGCGCATAATGCGTCTCCTGGTTCCGGTATCAATCGACCCTACGACGGGCGGCGACCAATGTTACAGGTTACGGCGTCGCGGGCGCAACTTTGAGCCCGCGCTGCTCGAGGAGCGGCTCGATACTCGGGTCGCGCCCGCGGAACGCGCGATACATCGCCGCCGCGTCCGCGGTGCCGCCGCGCGACAGCAGCATGTCGCGGAAGCGCTGCCCGTTCTCGCGCGTTAGGCCGCCGTGCTCGGTGAACCACGCGTACGCGTCATCGTCGATCACCTCGCTCCACATGTACGCGTAGTAGCCGGCCGAATAGCCGCCGCCCCAGATGTGCGCGAAATAGGTGGACCGGTAGCGCGGTGGCACGAGCGGCATGTCCACGCGGAAGCGCTTGAGCGCATCCGTCTCGAATGAATCCACCTTCTGCAACGGCGCGCTCGCGGGCAGCGTGTGCCACGCCAGATCGAGCAGCGAGGCCGCCAGGTACTCGGTGGTCAGGAATCCCTGGTTGAACGTGCGCGCCTTCTTGATCTTCTCGACCAGCGCCGCCGGCATCGGCTCACCAGTTTGGTAGTGGTGCGCATAGTTGGCGAAAACAATCGAGTCGAGCGCCCAATGCTCGTTGAACTGCGACGGGAACTCGACGAAATCGCGGGGCACGTTGGTACCGGCCAGCGTCGGATACCGGACGTTCGAGAACATCGAGTGGAGCGCGTGGCCGAACTCGTGGAACATCGTGGTCACATCGTCGAACGTGAGCAGCTGCGGCTGTCCGGGCGCCGCCTTGGTGAAGTTGGCCACGTTGTACACGACGGCGTGCGTGCCTAACAATCCGGACTGGTCGACCCACGTGTCTTCCCAGGCGCCGCCGTTCTTGTTGTCGCGCTTGAAGTAGTCGCAGTACCAGAGCGCGAGCGGTGAACCGTCGGCGTCGAACACCTCGAACACGCGCACGTCCGGCTGCCAGACCGGAATGTCCTTTCGCTCCTTGAACGTGATGCCGTAGAGCTTATTGGCGGCGAAGAACACGCCCTTCTGGAGCACCTGGTCGAGCTCGAAGTACGGCTCGAGCTGCGATTCATCGAGATCGTATTCGGCTTTGCGCACCTGCTCCGCGTAGTACTGCCAGTCCCACGGCGCGAGCGTGAACCCGCCGTGCTGCCTGTCCACGAGTGCCTGCATCTCGGCTGCTTCGGCGCGGGCCTTGTCGGTGGCGGGCGGAACGAGATCACTCAGCAGCTTGATGGCCTGGTCGGGCGTCTTGGCCATCTGATCGTCGAGCGAATACGCCGCGTACGTCGGATAGCCGAGCAATTTCGCGCGTTGGGCGCGGAGTTGGGCGAGACGCGCGATGATGGCGCGCGTATCGGCACTGTCCCCGCGCTCGGCGCGCTGGGTACTCGCGTCGAACAGGCGCTGCCGCACGGCTCGGTCGGAGAGCGACGCCTGCGCCGGCTGTTGCGTGGTGTTCTGGAGCGGGAGCATCCACTTTCCCGTTAGGCCGCGACCCTTGGCCGCGTCGGCCGCGGCGGCGACGTCGGCGTCGCTCAACCCGGCGAGCTGCGCCCGGTCGTCGATGACCAGGGCGCCTTCCTTGGTGGCGGCGAGCAACCGGTTCTGGAACTTCGACGCGAGGGTCGACTCTTCCTTGTTGAGCGCGCGCAGCTTCGTCTTGTCGGCTTCCGACAGTTGCGCCCCCGCGCGCACGAAGTCGAGATAGTATCGCCGCACGAGATACTGCTGCACCGAATCGAGGCCGAGCGTCGTGCGCCGGTCGTACAACGACTTGACGCGCGTGAACAACCTGGCGTTCAGGTAAATCGCATCGCTGTGCGCCGCAAGCTTCGGTGCTTCGATGTCCTGAATCTTCTGGAGCGTGTCGTCGGTGTTGGCGCCGGTCAAACCGAAGAAGATCTTCGTCGCGCGGTTGAGCAGCGTGCCGGTTCGTTCCATGGCGACGATCGTGTTGTCGAACGTCGGCGCGGCGCTCTGATTCGCGATGCTGTCCATTTGGGCGAGGTGCTCGCGCATGCCGCGCTCGATCGCCGGCTGATAATCGCTGTCGCGGATCTTGTCGAAGGGCGGCGCCTGAAACTGCAGTGTGCTCTTCTCGAGCAATGGATTTGCTCTCGCACCCGAATCGCGCGGCGCCGACTGCGCGGCAGCAGCGGATGCGACGGCACAGAGCGCGGCGGCGAGTGCACACGGAAGACGAAGCATAGGCACAGGTCCTCGCGAGACGTTGAGAGGCGGCGTCGACCGGCGCCGCCGGCTGACGCCAATATCGGGCATCCGGGTCTGGACGGGCAGGGGAGCCGGCGCCCGTTGACCCACTTCGGACGCCCCCGAACCGCCGCGGCGGCGATTGACGGCGCGGCGTCCGCGTCGAAGTTTCGTGAATCGATCGACCACGGAGCGGCCGACCGAACCGCCCCGTGACGCAACCGCTCACCGTTAGGCAGGCAGCCATGGGCAAGCCCATCTTCTTCGCGACGCCGGATGCGTGGCGTGCATGGCTCGAGGAGCACCACGCATCGGCGGCCGAGGTCGTCGTGGGTTTCTACAAGC
>DASYXE010000591.1:0-3044 GCA_035935375.1 Gemmatimonadaceae bacterium
ATCCAAACGCGCGAACGGCTCATCGTGCGTCGCGGCCTAACGGGCCCGGCGCTCGCGGGGTTGGCACGGGCGCTGGGTGATTCCACACAGGCGGGGCCATGACCTTTCGCACGCGCCTCATGCTTGCGTTTGGCGTCGTAGCGCTGGCGCCGTTGGTGGTCATCGCCGCCGGTGTGCGCCGCGAAATGGACCAACGTCTCGCCGTACAGGATGACCGGCGTGCCGCCGCCCTCGCGGCGGTCGCCGCGTCCGATTTGTCGCGGCGCGGCGCCTCGATCGGCGAACGTCTCGCGTCGCTGGCCGATGCGTTGGGCGACGACAATCGGTTTCGCCTTGCGGTCACGCAGGGCGACGCATCGGAGCGCGCCTACGTGCTCGACCTCGCCGGCCGGGACATGCGCCTGACGGGACTCGGGATGCTGCAAATCCAGGACGCGAGCGGACGGATCCTGAGCTCGGGCCACTTCCGCAACGAATACGATCGTCTCGAACCGGACCTGCCGGCGCTGCTCGCGTCCTCGCGCGGTGCGGCGCTGGTGCACGCACGCACGCCCGATGGACCGGTCCTCGTCCTCGCCCGAGTCGACTCCGTTAGGCTCGGCGGCCGCGCGTTCGATATCGTCGGAGGCGAGGTGGTCGATTCGGCGTTTCTGGCGCGGCTCGCTCCGGGTGGCGACTTCTCGATCGCCCTGTCGCTTCCAGGGAGCGACGGCATCACCACGGCAGCCGCGACGCCGCCGGACTCCCACACCGTGGTGGTGTCGCGCACGAGCGTGCCGTACATCGGTGCGGCGACCGGTCGCGAGCGGAGCGTGCAGGCTGCGACCCTGACGCTGTCGCGCTCGACCGCCGCGCTCGATGCGCTGCGGCGAAGCGTCGACATCTGGTTCGCTGCCGCGATCGCGGCGACCGCGACGATCGCGCTGGCGGCGTCGGCGTGGCTGGCAGCGCGCGTGAGCCGGCCCCTCAGCGAGCTGGCCGAGCAGACCTCGCGCGTCGATCTCGACCGGTTGGACGTCGAGTTCAGCACGGGCCGCGACGACGAGATCGGCGCCCTGTCCCGTCTGTTAGGCGTAATGACCCGCCGGCTCCGCGCGAGCGCGGCACGCGAGCGCGACGCGGAGCGCCGCGCGGCGGTGGGTGATCTGGCGCGCCAGGTGAATCACGACGTAAAAAACGGGTTGGCGCCGATCAGACACGTGCTCCGGCATCTGGCCCAAGTCGAGCGCGACGAGCCCGCTCGCTTGGCGAGCGTGTTCGCCGAGCGGCGGCCGACGCTCGATGCGAGCGTCGACTACCTGGACACGCTGGCGCGCAACTACGCCCGGCTTTCGCCGCGACTCGATGTCGCGCCGTGCGATGCGAACGCGATCGCCCGCATCGTTGCCGCGGGCGCGACGCTGCCGCGCTCCGCCGCGCTCGTGCTCGAACTGGCGGACGATCTTCCACCGGTGCGCGCCGACGCGCTGGTGCTGCGCCGGATTCTCGAGAATCTCGTGACGAACGCGTGCGATGCACTCGACGGCCGTGGCGGCACGGTCACCATCGGGAGCGCGCGCGCACACGGCGGCGCGCAGCTCACGGTGAGCGATACCGGAAGCGGCATGACACGCGAACAGTTGAACCGTGCCTTTGATGACTTCTACACGACCAAGCCAGGCGGTACGGGGCTCGGCCTCTCGATCGTGCGCCGCCTGGTGGCGGATCTGGGCGGAGCGCTTCGCGTGGAGACGGAAACGGGCTCGGGCACGCAGGTGTCGGTGACCATTCCGCCTAACGACAACCAGCCGGCCCCGGAGCGGCCTCCCGAGCAACGATGACCACCATCCTGCTGTGCGACGACAATGCGCCGCTGGCCGAGCAATACGCCTATGATCTGCGGCGGCTCGGCGAGTATCAGGTGCTGACCGCGGCGTCGGGCACGCAGGCGCTCGAGACGGTGGCGTCCGACACCGTCGACTGCCTCGTGCTCGACCTCGAGATGCCGGGCATGGATGGATTCGGCGTCTTGCGCGCGCTACGCGACCGCGGCGTCGCCACACCCGTCATCGTGTACACCGGCACCGGCAACTACGATCGGTGCGTCCAGGCGATCAAAGCGGGCGCGTATTCGTTCATCGACAAAGCCGAACCGGTGGAGCGCGTGGTGCGCGAGATCGAGAACGCGATCGAGCGGCGGCGCATCCTCGACGAGGTTGCGGTCTTACGACGCTATGCCGACGACGAGAGCGCTCTGTTAGGCGGGAGCCCGGCGATGCGCGCGCTCAAGGACGCCATCGCGCGCGTCGCGCCGGTGCCGAGCACCGTGCTCATCACGGGAGAGAGTGGATCGGGCAAAGAGCTGGTTGCGCGCGACGTACACCGGCTGAGCGCCGGCGCGCGCGAACCGTTCGTCGCGGTCAACTGTGCGGCGTTGCCCGAGCAGCTCGTCGAGAGCGAGCTGTTCGGACACGAGCGGGGTGCATTCACCGGCGCGGCCACGTCGCGCAAAGGGGCGTTCGAGTCGGCTGGCCGCGGCACGCTGTTCCTGGACGAGATCGGAGAGCTGCCCGCGCCCGCTCAAGCGAAGCTGTTGCGCGTGCTCGAAGAGCGCGCGGTGACCCGGTTAGGCAGCAGCCGGCCGGTGCCCGTGCCGGCGCGCGTGATCGCGGCCACCAATCGCGACCTGGATGGCGAGGCGCGCGAGGGCCGGTTTCGCCGCGACCTCCTCTTCCGCATCAACGTCCACACACTGCGCGTCCCGCCCCTGCGCGACCGGTTGTCCGACGTGCCGGACCTCGTCCTGCACCTCGCGTCGCGCACGTGCGAGCGGTTCGGCCTGCGCCCCAGGCGCGTGTCGCCCGGGGCGCTCGACATCCTGATGGCCTACGACTGGCGGCTCAACAACGTGCGCGAATTGCGCAACGTGGTCGAGCGCATGATCATCGCCGCCGACGGCACCGTGATCGGCGCCGAGCACGTGCCGGCGGAAGTGCGGGACGACGCCCAGCCGCATCCGCCTAACGCCGGCGATGCGCGCAATTTCGTCCAGCTCAAAGCCGAGG
>DASYXE010000592.1:0-2139 GCA_035935375.1 Gemmatimonadaceae bacterium
CTCTTCCACGCCGGGCAGGCCGCGCGGAGCGGGCTTGACCGTGAACGCCTGCGTATAGGCCTTGCCGTTTACCGTTAGGCGCGCGGGGAAGGTACCCAGGAGCGGAATGCGCCGGCGGCCGAATCCGCCGCCGCCGCCCGGACCGCCGCGCGGCATGTCCTTCACCGGCACCCACACGACGCGGTGCATGCCGGCGGACGTCGCGAACGGCTCGGGCCCCGGGCGCCACAGCGCCGTCGTGTTGGGAAGTCCGGGGCGGCGCCGCGCGGCCCCCCCGCCCGCCTCCGCCTCGACCGGTGCGCCACTCGAGAACGTGTGCACCACCTGACCGGACGCATCCAGGATCTCGAGCGTCACCGGTCCCGATGCCGGCCCCTTCAGGAAGTAGTCGATGGCCGCTCCGTTAGGCGGATTCTCGGCTTGCGGCTCGTCCTTCTGGAGCGGCGTGCCGTTGTCGCCGCCCTGATTGTAGTAAATCGCGTCCGTTGGTTTGAACAACACCACATCGCTGGCGAGCTGCGATGCGTCCGCCTGGCGCAGCGGCGTGATGTCATCGATCACCCAGAAGCCGCGGCCGTGCGTGCCGACGATGAGATCGTTCTGGTACACCTCGAAGTCCCGCACCGATGTCGGCGGCAGGTTGAGCTGCAGGGGAAGCCATGACTCGCCGTCATCGAACGAAACGAAGGCGCCGCGCTCGGTGCCCGCGAACAACAGACCGCGGCGCATCGGATCTTCCTTCACCGTGTGCACGTAGACGCCCGCGGGCAGACCCTTGGTGATGCGCTGCCACGTCTTGCCCAGGTCGCGCGTGCGATAGACATACGGCTCGAAGTCCTGCAATTGATGCCGGTCGACGCTCGCGTACGCCGAGTTGAAATCGAAGTGCGACGCTTCGATCATCGTCACGCGGCTCCACGCGGTGAGCACCGGCGGTGTCACGTTCTGCCAGCGCGCACCGTTGTCCAACGTCACCTGAATGTTGCCGTCGTCCGTCCCGATCCACACCATGGGCACGAGGATGGGCGACGGCGAGACGGTGTAGATCACGCCGCGCTGTCCGTTAGTCCCCGTGTCCGCGGCGGCGGCGGCATCCATTGCCTGGGGCACGCCGGGCTGCGGACGCGTCAGGTCGGGACTCACCCGCGTCCACGTCTGCGCGCTGTCCATCGAGCGGAACAGATACTGGTTGCCGTAGTAGAGCGCGCGCGGATCGGCGCGCGACACCACGAGCGGCTGCGTCCAGTCGGCGCGGGCGGTCTCACCCTTCGGAACGTCCGGTGCCGTGGTGCCGGCCACCGGCGCGTTGAGGGCGAGATCGTAGCGTTGACCGGTGCCGCCGAACACGATGCCCGGGTGCAACGGATCGCCCGCCGTGTATCCGCTCTCGCCGCCGGCACCGATCGGCTCCCAGTCGCGCATCGAGATCTCGCCGAACTTGCCGCGCGATCGCACGGCAACGGCTCCGCTGTCTTGTTGTGCGCCGGTCACCCAATACGGGAAGCGATAGTCGACCGAGACGTGATAGATCTGCGCCGTGGGCTGATTGAGCCACGAGCTCCACGTGACGTCGCGCGGATCTTCGGTTCTCGCGTTGCGGGTGATCACCGTGCCCTGATCGCTGGCCACGATCATCGTGTTCGGATCGTCGGGCGACACCCACGGCTGATGATAGTCATCGCCGCCGGGCGAGCCGCGCAGCGGCACCCACGTGTGTCCGCCGTCCGTAGAGCGCGACACCGATACGTTGCTCACATAGACCACGTCGGCGTTCTTCGGGTCGACCGCGACGTGCTCGAAATACCATCCGCGTCCCCAGAGGGCGGAGTCGTTGGACAGGCGCGTCCAGGTTGCGCCCGCGTCGTCGGAACGGAAGAACCCGCCTAACCCAGGGACGCCGACGCCGAAGCGGCGCGCGGCGACCGCGGCCTGCGACGTGTCGACGGGAATGCTCGGATCGGGCACCAGATCATCGATTACCGCGTACAGGCGCTGCGGATTGCTTGGACACACCGCGATGCCGGACTTGCCGATGCCTTCCTTGGGAAGCCCATTCGTCAGCTCGGTCCACGAGTCGCCGCCATCGGTCGATTTGTACAGGCCGCCGCCGAGTCCGTTGGTCGGCGCGTACACGAACCA
>DASYXE010000593.1:0-11286 GCA_035935375.1 Gemmatimonadaceae bacterium
CAGCCGGCTGGCCAAAGCGCGATCCCTTGATCTCGAACTGGATCTGCCAATTGAAGAGCGAGTCCGGCGCGTCGACGAAGTCGTATGGCTTGTCGCCCACGCCGAACCCCTGTCGTTGGGCAATGCCGTTCACGTACAGCATGCCGTCGCGCATGTACAACGTATCGCCGGCCACTCCCACCAACCGCTTCACGACGATCGGCGTCAACTCGTCTTTCACGCGCAAGCTCGCGGGCAGTCGCTCCTGCGACGGGGATTGATACACCACCACCTCACCGCGATGCGGATCGCGAAAGCCCGGCAGATTGTAGTTCGTGAACGGGACGTGCGCGCCGAAAACAATCTTGTTGGCGAAGAGGAAATCGCCGACGAGCAGCGTCGGCTCCATGCTCCCCGACGGAATGCGATACGCCTCGACGATGAACGTGGTGACGAACAGAAAGATCACGGCCGCCGCGATGATCGTGCGGCTCCATTCGATGAGCGAGTCGCGCGCCGACTTCTTGGGGCCGCGCGCTTCGGCGACGACGTTCTTTCGCTTCGACGGCGCCGGTGTGTTTTTCTTGTTCTTGTTCTTCGCGGCCACTGCCATGTCGTGTCGGTTGGGGCACCACGAATCGTGGGCACGCCCACGCGTGCGCGCCTTACGATTCGTCTGCGTATTCTGGACCGCCGCCACCGGAAAACCAAGACCCCGGCCGCTGTGCGTCCTGGATGTGCGACGGGGGCGTCCCGCCACGGTACGCCCCCTTCGTCTGCTCGACGCGAGCTGCCGTCGAGTGAGAATTACTTCATGTGCTTGCTGGCGAGTTTCGTCATCTCGAACATCGACACCTGCTTCTTGCCATTGAACACGCGGCCGAGTTTGTCGTCGGCGTTGATCATGCGCTTGTTCTTCGCGTCCTGCAGATTATTGCGCTTGATGTAGGCCCACAGCTTCTTCGTGATCTCGGTGCGAGGCATCCCACCGGTGCCGACCACTGCCGCGAGCGCATCATCGGGCTGCATCGGACGCATGAACGCCGGGTTGGGCGCGCGCTTCTTCCGCGGCGCAGCCTTGCGTGCTGCCTTCCGTCCACCCTTCCTGGCCGCTTTCTTCGCTGTGCGCTTCGAAGCCTTCTTCGCGCCGCGCTTCTTTTTGGTGGCCATCGATGGTCTCTCCCGATTGGTTGAATGGATCTCGTCCTAGAGAAGATCAGGGGTCCGTCGGGCCACAAACTAAGAAGGTCCTACAGCAGCGCAATAGGGGCGCACGCGATTTCTCCCTCTGTAGACGCGGTTTTCCCTCTGAGAATTCCTCTCTGGCGGCATTCACCAGTCTCGGTACATTGGGCTCGGTCCATGAATCCGCCACCAAGCTCACCAGCGTATCGAGAGCATACTCCCGTGCGCACGCCGACGCCGTCGATCCCCGCGCGCGACCACGCGGCGCTCACCAACGCGGAGCTCGTGCACCGCATTGCCGGTGGCGACCAACGCGCGCTGGGCGCGCTCTATGACCGGCAGGTGACGCTCGTGCATTCGCTCGCGCTGCGCCTCCTCGGCGACGCCGACGACGCCGAGGATGTGGTGGAGGAAACGTTCTGGCAGGTGTGGCGACACGCCGCACGCTATAACGCATCCCGCGGCTCCGTGTCGACGTGGCTGTGCTCCATCGCGCGCAGCCGCGCACTCGATCTGTTGCGCGCCGCGCGCCGGCGCCCCGAGCGCATCGCAACATCCCTCGAGAGCGCGGACGACACCGCGCTCGCCTCACCGAGCGCGAGTCCACTCGGCGGCGCCGAGGCGAGCGAACGACGCGCGCTCGTGCGCGGCGCACTCGCCGACCTGCCGCCCGAGCAGCGTGAATCAATCGAGCTGGCGTATTTCGGCGGCCTGAGCCAATCGGAAATCGCCGAGCGCACGGGCCAGCCGCTCGGCACGATCAAGACGCGCATTCGCCTCGCGATGATGAAACTCCGCGCGCGATTGTCGTCGCTGCGGGAGAGCGCGACATGACGCACGCCGAAGCGCAGGAGCTACTGGCCGCGGTGTCGCTCGACGCGACATCGCGCGAGGAGCGAGACGCGGTGCTGGCGCACATCGCCGAATGCGACGACTGTGCGCGCGAGTTGGGCCAGCTGCGCGACGCCGCACACGGCATGGCGCAGCTCGCGCCCGAGACTGTCATGGATCCGGCACGACGGGCGCGCGTGCGTGCGCACCTGCTCGCGCGCGCGGCCGAGCGTGCCCAACCGGCGGGCGCACCGCCGTCCACGCCTGTGAAGCCGGCGACGATCTCGATGCCGCCGCGCCGCCTCACGCAGTTCTCGACCGCGCGACTCGTCGCCGCCGCCGCGATCGTGTTGGCCGGAGTCGCCCTCGGTCTCTGGGCGGTGTCGGCGGAGCAGCGAGCCGACGCCCTGCAACGCAACACCCAGCGATTGCTCGCTGCCCAACGGAGCGTCGAGCGGGAAATCGCCGCGCGCGACTCCGCGTTAGCCGACCGGCAGGCCCTCCTCGACGCGATGACGGGAGCCGGCGTGCAGGTGATCGAAGCCGGCGCGCCCAGCGCACGCCAGCCGTCCGGAAAAATGTTCTGGGATCAGCTGACCGGTCAGTGGACGTTCGTCGCCCACAACTTGCCGCACGAGGCGCCCAACCGGACGTACCAGCTGTGGCTGATCACGCGTGCCCAACGGAAGATCAGCGCCGGCGTCTTTGCGGCGAGCGCGTCGGGCGACGCGCTCGTGATCGCGCACTACTCGCTGCCGAAGGATTCGCTCGCCGCGATTGCCGTGACCGACGAACCATCCGGCGGATCGCCCCAACCCACGACGATGCCCGTGCTGGTCGGGACCGCACGGTAAGCTCCCTCCCACACAGCCGAACGGTCTGGCTTCGTCCGGCCGTGTTCGCGCGTTGTCCGCCTTTACACCTGCAACCGATAGCCCGTCTTCCGCACCGTTAGGAGATGGCGCGGCGAACCGGGATCGCGCTCCAGCTTGCGGCGCAGCTCGGCCATGTGCGTGTCCACCGTACGGCTCACGATTTCGGCATCGTAGCCCCACACCTCGTGCAACAGCTCGAGGCGCGACGCCACCTGACCGTTGCGCTGAATGAGCGCCATGATCAGATCGAATTCCTTTGGCCTCAGTGGCACCGGCTCGCCGGAGCGCAGGACCTCGTGCGTGGCCGGCCGTACTTCGACTTCGCCGAAGCGCACCGGCGGAGGCGGCACTTTGGGCGCCACCGGCATCGGCGACGCCGCACTGCGCCGCAGCAGCGCCTCGACGCGCGCCAGGAGCTCCATCAGGCTGAACGGCTTGGTGACGTAGTCGTCCGCGCCCCAGCGGAAACCACGCACCTTGTCGGCTTCATCGCCGCGCGCCGTCAGCACGAGCACGGGTCCGGCGAATCCGTCCTGCCGTAACAACCGCAACAGCCGGTAGCCGTCGAGCTTCGGCAGCATGAGATCGAGCATGATGAGGTCGGGATGCACCGCGCGCGCTTGCGACAGCCCTTTCACGCCGTCGCCGGCGATCGACACATCGTATCCTTCGAGCTCGAGGTTGGTCTTGAGACCGGACGCGAGATCGGCATTGTCTTCGACGATCAGGATGCGGTGCATGCGAACTCCCTGGCTCGTTGCAACTCCCTGGCTCGTACTATCGTGCGGCAGCGAGATCATGCGTTCCTCCTTCGGACGGTATACTCCCCGCTCCACCCTCTCCGCCTCCGACGCGAGCACCCGGTAGCTCCACCACAAAACGCGCTCCGCCGGACGGCGCCTCGTCCACGCGGCACGTGCCTCCGTGCAGCGTCACCAGCTGCCGCACCACCGAGAGCCCGATGCCGCTCCCGGTCGATACGGAATACTCTCCGCTGTGTAACCGTACGAATGGATCCCAGATTCGTTTGCTCTCCGATTCCGGCACGCCATCGCCCTCGTCGTCCACGCACAACACCGCGCGATTGCGCTCGAGGGAGAGACTAACGGCAACCGTCTGTCCATCGGGACCGTACTTCACCGCGTTGTCCAGCAAGTTGAGCAGGATCTGCCGGAGCGCCCCTTCATCCACGGGCGCCACGACGCGCTCGTCCAACGCCAATCGAAGCGTCGTCTGGCGCACTTTCGCCAGCGGCTCGAACGACTCGACGATCTCACGAACCATGGGCGCCAGTGGCCTCGCTTGCGCCGATACGTGCGTCGCGCGACGCTCGGTACGCGAGAAGAGCAGCACGTTGTCGACCAGGTGACCCAACCGACGCGCCTCGCGCAGGATCACGCGCAGCGCATCGCTCCGACCGCGTTCGGTGGTCACCCGGCCGAACGACAGCGACTCGGCGAACAAGACGATCTGCGCCAAAGGGGTCCGCAGCTCGTGCGACATGCTCGACGTAAAATCCGCTCGCAGGTGCGCGAGTTCCTCGGCCCGCCGCGAGAGGTGAAACGCAACCACCACGAGCGCTCCGGTGCAGAGCAAGAGCGCCACGAGGAGCGGCACGCGGTTCCGCGGAATGCCGCCCCGCAACAGCATGTCCGCCGCCTCCTGGCGAACCGCGATCTGGACCATGGGGCCTTCGGCGAACCGCCACAGCTGCTGCGTGGCGCCGAACTCGGTGAGCCCTTTGACCGGCGAGTGATACATCACGCGGCCGCCGGCGTCCCACACGGTGATCGACAGCAGGGAGTCGTTAGGCAACCCGTGGCTCAGCGAGCGCGGGACCAACGGCGTGGCCTGCGCGAGCTGCGGCAGCACCGTCTGCGCGTACGTGCGGAAAATGATCGAGAAGCCGTACACCATGTCCGGCGCCGCGTGAATGCCGCGGATGTACGCCATCAAAAAAATCTCGGTGTCGTGCGAGGAGCTGTCGACCATCACCCAGAGCGACCGGTCGTGCGGACCGGCGCCAGCGGACGATGTCGTCACCGTGTCGAAGTTCGCCCGCAACGAATCGAGCAATCGGGACCGCTCCACCCCGCTCGGGACGCTCTCGCCGCTCACGTCCATCTTGTGCTGCGACAGATCGTAGCTGAACACGTAGCGGGGCGACGGGACGTACATCCAACCCCAGTCGCGCATCTCGCCGGCCGCCTTACGCAACGTGGAGAGCGGGTAGACGTGGTCGGCTTCCATCGTCGCCGAGCCCGCGCCGACCGACGAGAGGATGGCCATCGAGCCACCGTAGAGCGCCTTGCCCGCCGCGTCGGTGAAGTTCGCCGCCGCGAATTCCGCGTAGTCGCGCATCGCATCTTCGGCCGCTGCGCGGTGCGAGCTGGTCGAGAGCCACGCCACCCAGGTGATCGCGCCGGCGACGACGAGCGTCAGCAGCAAGACCGCGACGAGCGGGGCCGCGGAGGCTGACGACGGCGGACGCGGCGGACTCTTGGCCATGCTAACCTCGTGAATCGAAACGCTCGCGCTTGTGCACGAAACGGACGGCTGTCGGACAATGCGTAGCGTGGCGATCGCCAGCAGGCAACCTGACGAACACCGGACCTTGTCCGGACTTCATTTGGACGCCGCCGCGCTCCACTTGGTTTACATACGACGCCCGGCAAAATGCAGTTTCGCTTGGGCGTCACGCATTGGACAAGGCCATCGAGCGCAAGAGCTGCAACATTTCGACATCGTTCGGGTCCGGTGCGAGATTGTCCTCGGACTCGGTTTCCGAACGGTGCGGCGTTTCGAGGATCAATGGGACGCCCAAAGCGCGGCGGTCGGACAGGAGCCAGCGGAAGGGCTCGGCCCCGATTTTCCCCTGCCCCAAGAGGGCGTGCCGGTCGCGATTCGATCCTTGCGCGCCTTCGCTGTCGTTGAGGTGGAAGAACGACGGCGGCTCGCCACAGGCCGACTCGAACGCATCCAGCACAGCCCGCTGCGCATCGGCGGACGACCCGATGTCGTGCCCCGCCGCAAACAAGTGGCACGTGTCGAGCCCGTAGCCCACGCGGACGCGCAGATGGGACGGGATGTCGGCGAGGATGGCTCCCACTTCGTGCGGCGTACGCCCCACGGTGAGGCCGGCGCCCGCCGTGTTCTCGACGAGAAGGCGCGTGGGCCCAGGCACGTTCTCGAGCGCCTGCGTCATGGCTCGTGCGACGCGTGCGGTGGCCGCATCCGGATCTCCGCCCAACGCGGCGCCGGGATGGAAGCACACGGCGCCCACACCGAGCGCCGTGGACCGCTCGAGCTCCTTGGCCAGTCCCGCTGCCGATCGGCTCCATTTCTGCTCGTCGGCGGTTGCCGTATTGAGGACGTACGCGGCGTGGACCTGGATGTAGGCGGGGTTCAAGCCGGAGGACGCAACCGCTCCGCGAAATCGTTCGACGCGCTCGCCGCGGATGGATGACTTGTCGCCGTAGTAGGTGGGAATCGCGGTGAAGAGCTGCAGGGCGTCCATCCCGGCGGCTGCCGCGCGCAACACGGCGGTTTGGATGCCGCCTTCGTCCGACGCGTGGGCGCCGAAGATGAACCGGCGCGCGGCGCCGGCGTCGCTTTCGTTAGGCATTCACGACCCGTCCGACGAAAGGTCGATCATGCGCGAGCCGCCGCTCAGGTATTCGACGCTGCGCGGTTCCTGCAGCTGGCCTAACCGCTTGACGATCGTGGCGATGCGCGCGCTCTGCGCGTGGATCGATTCGCCGAGCGCGCGAAGCTCCGCGTTGGCGCCCGCGATCGCGGCAATCGACTGGGCTTCGATCATGAGCGCGGTGAGCGGATTGTTCACCTCGTGCTGCACCGCGATCGCGGTTTCGCCGATGCCGGCCAGCCACTGTGCGCGGGCGAGCTTGTCCACGGCGTCGCGGCGTTCCGCGTCGAGCGCGATGCGGCGCTCGGCGATGGCGAGGCGCGCCATGAGCTGCGCCGGGTCGAGGGGCTTCATCAGGTAATCGTCGGCGCCAGCCTCGAGCGCGGCCTGCACATCTTCGGGTGTGTCGCGACCCGTCACGACCAGCAGGAAGGTATGGCGTGTGGCGTCACCGGCGCGCGCACGACGGCACACCTCGAGCCCGTCCACCACCGGCATGTTCCAGTCGAGCACGGCGAGCGGCGGCGGGTCGCTCTCCATGGCGCTCCACGCGGCGTCGCCGTCCGACGTCACGACGACGACGTGCCCGCGGCGCTCGAGGGCGCCGCGGAGCAGCCGCTGCATCACGGGATCATCGTCGGCGAGCACCACGCGCATCAGCACACCCTCTCCCTGATCATTTCCCGACGCCGAGCGGCGCGACGTCCACCACCGTGAAGGCGGCGCCGCGGCCGCCGGCCGGGTCGCCGGACGTCCAGCCGACGGCGACGATGCCGCTGCCTAACGCAATGCGCGGATCGCTCGCCCGTTCGGTACCCGGCGACACCGGCATGCGCGCCGCGAACACGTGCCCGGCGGTATAGGACACGGCCACACCCACGCGGGCGTCGTCCGCGTTCGGGTACTCGTACGCCACGAGCACGGTGTCGCCGTGCGCGGCGACATCGGCGTGCGCCGGGTCGTCGCCGTAGAACACGCCGACCGGAGCGTGCCACGTCGCGCCTTGATCCTGCGAGTGCGCGTACCACACGCCCGCGCCGTCGCGCGGAACGATGAAATACGCGAGGTGCACGTACCCGCTCGCCGAATCGGCGGCGATCGCCGGGTTAGGCCGGGCGCAGCCGAGCGGTGCGTGGTCGCGCGTGTCGGCCGCGACGGGCGCGCTCCACGAGCCGCCGCCGTTGATCGAGCGCGAGACCATGAGCTGCGCGCTGCTGTCGGCTCGCGGCTGCCACCACGCGACGAACCACGTGCCGCCGCCGGCCGGCGCGAACACGATCGAGGTTGGACACGCGCCCGGCGGCCCCACGAACGGCGCCGTGGCCGCGACGCCTAACGCGGGCTTCGCGTGCGCGTCCACCGCCAAGCGCCAGCCTGCGCCCGGTGCGGTGGGCGTGCGCATCGCCTCGCGCCACCTGAGCGGCGGCCGGTCGCACGACGTGCAGCACGCCGTCGCGATCGCGAGGAAGGCGGCGCGACGGAGGGTGGCGGGGTGAATGCGAGCCGGGCTCGAGGTGAGGGGCACGACGACAATTTAACCGCGGCCGCTACGCGCCGGCCGATGACGCGGGCACCCGCGCAATCGCTCGCACCCCCAACCGGTACAGCGGGTAGCTCACCGCCAACAGCGCCAGCGCGTACAGGCTCAACTTCGTATCACCCACGACCGCGCCGATCAGGAAGGCCGCCGAACCCACCAGCGCCAACCCGGTCGTCCACGGATAGCCCCACGCGCGATACGGCCGCGGGCGGTCGGGCTCGCGCCGGCGGAGCACGAACAGCGCGGAGAACGACACGATGTAATTCGCCACGAAGTAAAACGCAGCGATTGCCGTCACGGTCTTGAACACGCCCGTCGCAATGAAGCCGAGGGACACGGCTGCGCTCGCCGCGAGCGAAACCGTCGGCGTCCCGCTGGCCGAAACGCGCGCCGCGCCGCCTGGGAACAAGCCGTCCTGGCTCATCGCCACCGGAACACGCGACGACATGAGCAGCAGCGCGTTCACGCTGCTCACCAGCAGCAGCACCGTTAGGCAGTTGACGACCGTATATCCGCTCGCCCCGAACAAGGCCCGTGCCGCCGACGACGCGACCAACGGTTGGTTCGCCATCCCCGACAGCGACAGCACGTAGGCAAAGGCGAGGTTGAGCACGACGTACACGGCGATCACCGACACGACGCCGCCGAGCATCGACCGCGGAATGTCCCGCCCCGGGTCATGCACTTCCTCGGAGAAGTAGATGACGCCGTTCCAGCCGTCGTAGGTGTAGATGATCGACTGCATCGAGAGAACGATCGCAGCGAAGAGCGCCGCGCCGACGGGCGCAGGGCCCGGCGCCGGCGCGTTAGGCGCTCCGCGGCGCAACAGGAAGCACGCCGCGACGAGCGCCACCAGGACCAATCCCTTGAGCAGGCTCGTGACCGTCTGCGACCGTCCACTCGTGCGCTGGCCGCGCCACAGAATGCCCGTGAACACGACCACCGTGCCCATTGCCACCCACTTGGACATCGGCGCCAGCGCCGGTATCAGCTCGCCCATCGAGGTGCCGATCACGATGGATACCGCACTGGTGCTCGCGCACGTCGACAACCAGTCACTCCACCCGATCACGAATCCGGTGTACGACCCGAATGCGTGGCGGGCGAACACGTATTGACCGCCCGATCGCGGTAGCATGGCGCCGAGCTCGGCGAGGTTGAGTGCGCCCAGCAATGCGTACAGGCCACCCGCCACCCACACGCCGAAGAACAACGCCGGCGTCGGCAATCGGCCCGCGATCTCGCCTGGCGTCGCCCAAATGCCCGCGCCGATCGTATTCCCGATGATCACCGCGAGTCCGAACACGACACCGAACACGCGAAGCAGCCGTCCGCCGCTCTCGACCTTGGACGCAGACATAGCCGGTGGGTGTGAGATCCGGACGCGCGCGCCCTCGACCGAACTGGACGCGCGAAAAGGAGCCGTATGATGCCTCCTGGCTTTCGCTCCGGCCAGAGCAGCGCGCACGTTGGCCGGGCCCGCCGCAGCGCGGTATCTTTAGCGCCCGGCCGGACGCACGTGTCCGCCGTTGGCCCGACGGAGGAACCCCATGTCCGCACCCGCAGCCCGCACACGCAAGCGCGCCGCCACAGCGCCGCGCGCCAAGACCAATAGCGCCGCGCCTGCACCGGCGACGCCGCACCATACGCCGATCACCGCCGCGTTCAACGGCGCGCGCGCCATCCCGGTGCCGATCAACGAGCCGATCCGGTCGTACGCGCCCGGCTCGCCGGAGCGAAAGGAGCTCAAAGCGCGCCTGCGCGCGATGGCCGGCGAACGCATCGACATTCCGCTCGTCATCGGCGGACGCGAAGTCCGGAGCGGCGCCACGGCCGTCGCGGTGATGCCCCACGACCACCGCCACGTGCTCGCCGACTATCATCTGGCCGACGCGACGCACGTGACTAACGCAATCGACGCCGCGCGCGCCGCGCACCGCGAGTGGGCGCGCTGGTCGCTCGACGATCGCGCCGCCGTCTTCCTCCGCGCCGCCGAGCTCCTCGCCACGACGTGGCGCGCGACGCTCAACGCGGCCACGATGCTCGGCCAATCCAAGACGGCGTTCCAAGCCGAGATCGACTCGGCGTGCGAGCTGATCGACTTCTGGCGCTACAATCCGTGGTTCGCACAAGAGCTGTACGCGGAGCAGCCGCGCTCCGATCACGCACAATGGAACGCGCTCGAGTACCGTCCGCTCGAGGGGTTCGTGTATGCGGTGACGCCGTTCAACTTCACCTCGATCGCGGGCAATCTGCCCACGGCGCCGGCGCTCATGGGCAACACGGTGGTGTGGAAGCCCGCGAGCAGCGCGATGCTCTCGGCGCACTACATCATGAAGGTGCTCGAAGCCGCGGGTCTTCCGCCCGGCGTCATCAACCTCGTGTCGGGCGACGCCGCGGCGATCTCGTCGCAGCTCATCGGGCATCGGGATTTTGCGGGCGTGCACTTCACGGGGAGTACCGGCGTGTTCAACGGGATCTGGAAACAGATCGGCGAGCATATCGCGTCGTATCGCTCGTATCCGCGCATTGTCGGTGAAACCGGTGGAAAGGATTTCATCGTCGCGCATGCGTCGGCTGACCCGGTTGCGTTAGCCGTGGCCGTGACGCGCGGCGGGTTCGAGTACCAGGGACAGAAGTGCTCGGCCGCGAGCCGGATTTACGTGCCGCAGTCGTTGTGGCCCGAGGTCCGCGACCGCATCGCCGCGATGATCGAGGACATCGCCGTGGGCGACGTGGCCGATTTCCGCAACTTCATGGGCGCGGTGATCGACAAGAAGGCGTTCAGCAAGATCGGCGAGTACGTGGGCGAGGCCAAGCGCAACGCGCGCATCATCGCCGGCGGCGGGACTAACGGAGATGAAGGCTACTTCATCGAGCCGACGCTCGTCGAAACGCGGGACCCCGGGTTCCGGTTGCTGTGCGAGGAGATCTTCGGACCGGTCGTCACCGCGCACGTCTATCCGGATGCGAAGTACGAGGAGACGCTCGCTGTCATCGATCGCACGTCGCCGTACGCGCTCACGGGTGCCGTGTTCGCCACCGATCGTGCCGCGGCGCAGCTCGCCGCCTCGGTGTTGCGCGATGCGGCCGGCAATTTCTACATCAATGACAAGCCGACGGGCGCGGTCGTTGGGCAGCAGCCGTTCGGCGGCGCGCGCGCCTCGGGCACAAACGACAAGGCCGGCTCCAAGCTCAACCTCACGCGGTGGGTGAGCGCGCGCGCGATC
>DASYXE010000594.1:0-6070 GCA_035935375.1 Gemmatimonadaceae bacterium
GAGCGTCGGCCGGTTGGTCCGCGAAAGCGAGGAGCGCGGCGTCGAATTGCACAGTCTTCCCCTCAAGTCGTTCGTCGCGGCGCACCCGCTGTTCTCCGGCGACGTGTTCGACGCCCTCTCGCCCGCTGCCTCCGTGGAGCGACGCGACGTCGAGGGCGGCACCGGGCCTAACGCACTGCGAGACCAGCTCGCCGCCGCGCACGCCGCGCTGGCGTAGCGCCGCGCCCATCCCGCTGAACGCAAAACGGGGAACACCGAGCGGTGTTCCCCGTTTCACGCAGCTCGAAGCGCCGATGCCTTACTGCCGCTTGGTCACATTCTCCGCGGCAGGACCTTTCTGCCCATCGACGATGTCGAACTCCACGGCATCGCCCTCGGCGAGCGTCTTGAACCCGCTGCCTTGAATGGCGCTGTAGTGGACGAAGCAGTCCTTCTGGCCATTGTCTGGAGTAATGAAGCCGTACCCCTTGGCGTCATTGAACCACTTCACCTTGCCTGTGACACGCATGTCCAACTCCGGAATGGTGACCGAGACAGAAAACCCGGGCGCAGTGTGCCGCCCGGGTCTGCACCTGCGTTCGGGTGGTGCGGGCCAGAATATACGGTTAGCAAGCTAAGCCAGCAATACTGCGCTCGGGCGCCGACGCCCGGCAGTCATTGCCCAACCTGAGCGGAGGTCACGTAGAACTCCGTGTCTCCGAAACACGTCGTCGGCACGCCGCGGTGCTCCTCGAACGTCAGGGCCACGCGCTTCCCCATGTTCTGTTCGATTTGCTTCGCCACGGTCTCGTCTCGCACCGTGAAATGGAAGATCTGCGGCATCGTGCCGGGCAAATTCGCCATGGCTAACTCGCCTTCCCATGTCTTACACACCCATCCTTCCTTCGCGAATTTCTGCACGTAGCCGGACCGCTCGCCGTGCCCGTACGAAAACGTGAGCGCAGACCAACCGTAGAGCACAAAGAGCAGGATCGGAATCAAGAACACGATGGCGACATAGCGCTTCCATTTGAAGCGTCGCTTTTTCGGCGCCGGAGCCTGTGCCGCCACGTCTTCCGTGTTGTAGGCCCGTGGTGGGTGCTCGATGTCTTCAGCCATGTGGCAGCTCCAGTAGAGTAGAGTTTCCGCGACAGACACGGATCTTCGGCGTCCGTCGCCACGGCCGCATCCCTTCGCCGTTCGGTCCCGTTAGGTTTCGCGCATGACCTTCGCGCCCCGCCGACACACCGTCACCACAGTGGTGGGCGGCATCCAGATCGGAAGCTCTCATCCGGTGGTCGTGCAGTCCATGACCAACACCGATACGGCGGACGCCGAGGCGACCGCGGCGCAGGTCATCGCTCTCGCTCGAGCCGGCTCCGAGCTCGTACGCATCACCGTCAACACGCCGGAAGCAGCCGCCGCAGTCGAAGAAATTGCACACCGCGTGGCCGATGCCGGCGTTCAGGTCCCGATCATCGGCGACTTCCACTACAACGGACATCTCCTCCTCGACCGTTATCCGTCATGCGCTCGCGCGCTCGCGAAGTACCGGATCAATCCCGGTAACGTGGGCGGCAAACGACGCGACGAAAACTTCCGTACGATAGTGCAGATCGCCGTGGCGAACGACAAGCCCGTCCGCATTGGAGTGAACTGGGGCTCGCTCGACCAGGATCTGCTCACGGCGCTCATGGACGAGAACGCCCGGAGCGCGAGTCCGCGCGATGCACGCGACGTCTATATCGAGGCGATGCTCGAGAGCGCGCTGCGTTCGGCTCAGCTCGCCGAAGAAGCCGGGCTTGCACACGACCGCATCATTCTGTCGGCAAAGGTGTCGGGCGTGCGCGATCTGGTGGATGTCTACCGCCTCCTCGCTGTCCGCTGCGACTATCCCCTGCACCTCGGCCTTACGGAAGCAGGGCTGGGCATGAAGGGAACGGTGGTGAGTACGGCTGCGCTGTCGATTCTCCTTGGCGAAGGCATCGGCGACACGATTCGCGTGTCGCTCACCCCCCGCCCTGGCGGCGATCGCGCCGAGGAGGTGCACATCGCGCAGCAGATCCTTCAGTCCCTTGGCCTGCGCACGTTTACGCCACAAGTATCTGCTTGTCCAGGATGCGGACGCACGACGTCGACGTTCTTCCAACACATGGCCGACGACATTCAGACGTATCTCCGCGAGCAGATGCCCGTCTGGCGGACGCGCCATCCAGGCGTCGAAGAAATGCGCGTGGCGGTGATGGGGTGCGTCGTGAACGGACCAGGCGAGTCGAAGCACGCCAACATCGGCATCTCGCTCCCGGGCACCTTCGAGGAGCCCAAGGCTCCGGTGTACGTCGACGGTACGCTCGCCCTCACGCTCAAGGGCGATCACATCGTCGCCGAATTCTTGTCGATCCTCGACGAGTACGTCGCGCGGACGTACCCCACGCCTAACGAGGCGGCGGCGGGGACTGGCTCGGTCGCGGCGACGTCCTGATTGCCGATCCGCCGCGCTCGAGCAGCGCGGCGTGCTCATCCAGCAGCGCCAGCATGTCGCCCAATTCAGTCATGATCGGCGCCGCGAACCCGGCAACCGTTAGGCGCTGGTGCACGCCGCGGAGCCACGGCATCGTGCCCTCGCGCCCGGCGCCCTCGGGCGCGTGCGCCCACACGGTGGTCGGAAAGCTGGTTCGCGACAGGTCAGCGAGCAGCGTGCCGGCGGCGTGCACGACGACCGCCGCCATCACCCATCGTCCCCGCTCGTCCGCGGCGGCGAGCCGGTTCACGAGGTCCGCGCGCCGCTCCTCCGGCGACATCTCGACGCCCTCATCGTCGTGGCGCCGCTCGACAACTCCGAGCAGTGCCCGGAGCACGGCCGGCCCGAATTTCTCGCCGATTCGGCCCTCGAGCGTTTCCACCGACGCGCCGTCGCGCACGTAGTCCTGCACGACATCGCGCAGCACGCCGCCTACCACCGTGTCATCGTCGCGGTCGTACCGCGACAGAATCACCGCGACGTTCGGCGCGGCCGTGAGATAGGGCAGACGCGTCCCGCGGCGCACCTGCTGGTCGTGGTGCTTGGCCGCGAACGCGAGCGCGTGACTGATGCGATCCGAGTATCCCGTCATCGCGGTGCGGAGCCCGGCCGCGCGAACCGTCGCACCAGCATCTCGAGGCCCGCGGCATCATCGTCACCGAACGCGCGCACGGTATCGGCATCGATGTCCAGCACGGCGATCAAGTCGCGCCGCGCATCGAACACCGGCACCACGATTTCCGACCGCGACCGTGCGTCGCACACGATGTGGCCCGGGAACGCGCGCACGTCCGGAACGACGAGCGTTCGCCGCGTGGCCGCCGCGTGACCGCACACGCCGCGCCCGAACTCGATCGTTAGGCAGCCGAGCGTCCCTTGGTATGGTCCGACGACAAGGACACGGCCCGGGACAAGAATTTGGTAGAATCCAGTCCACAGGAAACCAAAGCCATGATGCAGCACGGCCGACATCGTGGCCATCACGGCGACGCGATCCTGAATGCCCTCGAGCACGGCGTCGAGATGCGCGTCGACGTCGGCGTAGGCCGTGGGTCGCGGAACGCCGCGCACATCGAGCGTGACTTCAGCCATGGGAATGCTCCCGGCTCCTTGCGTTAGGCGCCGGGCGTGAGGCGCGACAGAAACAGACGATCCAGGACGAACAACACGCCGCCGTGCGCGAGCAGCGCCACCCCGACGCCCGTCACGTCGAGGCGCTTCGCCAGCAGAACGCCGGCGCACACGAGCACCGTCGCCCCGGCGACCAGCCACACGTCCCCGATCATCGCCAGCCGGACGTGCGTCGTCAGGCGAAGCGCGCTCGCGAAGTCGCGCTCGGCGAGTCCGCGCCACTGCGCCAGCGCGAACAGCGATTCCACTGCACCCGACGCCGCCATCACCACGGCGAACCACAACGCGAGGGGCGCGCGTTCCCGCCGTACGCGGAAGGCAACGATGACTCCGGCGCCGAGCACGAAACTCGCCACGCCCCATACGAGGAGTTGCAGCACATGGACTCGCTCCACGCCCAACAGATCCGGCGACCACACGTCAGTCGCGGCGTGCGGAAAATCTGAATTCGTGCCTCACAGGTGCAATGTATGCCGCGCGTGCGTTACGGAGCAACGAGAAATGCCGGCTGCCGCTCGTTGGACATGCGCGTCAACACCACCGTCGTTTTTGACGATGACATCGTGAACGACACGATCGCACCCGACGTGTCGGATGGGTTGGTGACGCCCAGACACGCGTTGCCGCTGCACGTCGGCTCGCCGATTCCGAGACTGTCGCTCGCCAATTGCTTGACCGCCCCGGTACTCACGTTCACGCGCTGGATCGTCGGCAGCCCGGAGGCGGACTGGTAGATGATCGACCCCCCGTCGGCCGACCAGATCGGCGAGAATGCGCCGCCCGCCTCGTGGCTCACTTGTGTCGCGCTGCCGCCCGACGCCGAGACCACGAATACTTGCGACACGCCACTACGCGTCGACGTGAACGCGAGCTGCGATCCGTCGGGACTCCATGCCGGCGACTGCTCGGGCACGGTTGCATCCGTGCCGGTCGCCAGAGCCGTCGCCGTCGGGAAGCCCGTGTCGGAGAGCGCCGGCGCCGGTACGATCCACACGCGAGGGAGTCCGGAGCGATTGCTCGCGAAGGCAATGAGGGCGCCGTTCGGACTCAGCGCCGGCTCGAAGTCACTCGCACCATTGTTGGTGACGCGGTGTTGCACCGCCCCGAGCGTGTCCGAAATGTAGATCTCCTGATTTCCGTCACGATCGGACGTGAACACGAGAAGCGAGGCGGCGCTGCGCGGATCGGTGTCGTTTCCCCCATCGTTCGTGATTTGAATCGAGCTGTCGTTGCGAAAGAGATACAGGTGCGACGGCCCCATCGCATCGGATACGTACACGAAGGTCGGTGCGCTGCCAACACCGGGAGCCATGGACGAGCGCGAACATGCAATGAGTGCCGCGACGCACACAATGGACAGCGATCTGACTGGCGGCACGGCGCACCTCATACCGATGTTGGTTCGATGAGTCGTTCGGCGATCAGGTCGTCGAGCAACTGATTGACTGCCCGAGCGGCTTCGGGTTTCTCGACGTCGTACTCTCGAACCAGCGTCTCGACGATTTCGTCGTCGGACGCCTGCTGCTCGAGCAAGGACCAGATTCGGGACCCGGTATCGTTGAGCGAGAAGTAGCGCTTCGTGTACAGGTTGAGCAGCACGGCGCCGTCGGTCAGCGATGCCGACAAGGCGTCCGGCACAATGCGGTAGTGCGTCATTGGGCGGCCGCCAGCAGCGTCGCGTGCATGCAGCTGAGTTGTTCTGACGTATGTTCGAGCATGAAGCAGGGAACCGACTCGACCAAATTGCGCAGCATGCCGAGGTGCGAGCGCGCGTGGTCGTCTGTCACCAGCAGGAACGTCGACTGACGGACGAGCATAGCGAGTGCCGCCGTCGGAGCCAAAGGCGACATCACGTCGCGCGCGCCGCGCTGCAATATCACGACGCCCGCGACCGGCGCGCGCCTAACAAACGTCGCGCCGACCCCAACGCGATGCCGCGCGTCGGCCCAGTCGACGAGTGATTCCCGCTCCCGCAGCTCCGGAAACCACGCCGCGAGCTCGATGCTGACCCGCAGTGGCTCGTGCCACCCGTGCGCCATCGTGCCGGCGGGCGCGCCCTCGAGGACTACGCCGTCGTCGCCTAACACAGGCCAGCCGCGTCGCGTCAGCGCATAGGTCAGCGTCGACTTGCCGCATCCGCTTTCTCCCGTTAGGAGCCACGCGCTGCCACCGGGCGCGACGACGCCCGCCGCATGCACGTGGTAGCGCGCATGCTCGCGAAGCTTGAGCATGGCGCCCACGCGAGCAAGGAGCTGACGCGTCTGACGCGGAGCCGTGTCGTAGCCAGGCCCGCGAATGAATCTGCCGTACGAGAGTCGCAGCTCCGCCCGATACTCGGCGTCAACCAGCGACGAGGATCGGCCGGCTGTCACCCCATTCACCGTCCCGCATCGCCAGTGCGTCTCGCCGCGGGTGCTGGGCGCACAAACGGGGGCGACA
>DASYXE010000595.1:0-12354 GCA_035935375.1 Gemmatimonadaceae bacterium
GGGAAGCGGGAGGCGGGAAGGGGGGGCGACGCGGATACTCGTCTGGACGACGACTCCCTGGACGCTCGTGTCCAACGTCGCGCTCGCCGTGCACCCCGCGCTCACGTACCTCGAGCTCGAGCGGCGCGATGGCAGCGAGGCGAACCTCATCCTCGCCGAGTCGCGCGCGCCCGCTGTGTTAGGCGACGACTGGCCGGACCGCTGGCGCGTCGAGCGCCGCATCGTCGGTCGCGAGCTCGCCGGCCGGCGCTACACGCGGCCGCTCGACTGGGTCCCCTACGCACAGGGCGAGCACGAGCTGATCGTCGCCGAGGACTTCGTGTCGGCCGAGGACGGGAGCGGCGTGGTGCACATGGCGCCGGCCTTCGGCGCCGACGACTATGCGGCTGCCCAACGGCACGGACTCGCGTTCCTGCAACCCGTCAACCTGCGCGGTCAATTCCCGTCCGACATGCCCGTCGTCGGCGGCCTGTTCGTGAAGACAGCGGATCCGCTGATCATCGATGAGCTGCGCCGCCGCGGGGTACTGTGGAAGGCGACGACCATCGAGCACTCGTATCCGCATTGTTGGCGCTGCGGCACGCCGCTGCTCTACTACGCCCGCGAATCGTGGTTCGTGCGCACGACATCGTTTCGCGATGCCATGCTCGCGCGCAATGCGCGCGTCGATTGGCATCCGAGCGAAGTCGGGCAGGGCCGCTTCGGCGAATGGCTGGAGAACAATATCGACTGGGCGTTGTCGCGCGACCGCTACTGGGGCACGCCGCTCCCGATCTGGGTGTGCGAGCACGACGCCTCGCACGTCACGGCGATCGGCTCGTACGCCGAGCTCGCCCGTCGGTTAGGCAGCGCACTGCCGGCGGATTTCGATCCGCACAAGCCGTACATCGACCGCTACGAGCTGCGCTGCGACCAGTGCCAAGAGCCGGCGCTCATGCGGCGCGTGCCCGAAGTGATCGACACGTGGTTCGATTCGGGATCGATGTCGTTCGCGCAGTGGCACTATCCCTTCGCCAATCGCGAGATGATGGAGCGGCAATACCCGGCCGATTTCATCGCCGAAGGCGTCGACCAAACGCGCGGCTGGTTCTATTCGCTCCTGGCGATCGCGACGGGACTCGGCGACGCGCTGCCCAACAACGTGACCGAGGGCGGCACGAGCGCGCTCGCAGCACCTTATCGAGCGGTCGTGGTGAACGACCTCGTGCTCGATGCGACCGGCGCCAAGATGTCCAAGAGCAAGGGCAACGTGGTCGACCCATGGCAGGTAATGGCGCGGCACGGCGCGGACGCCACGCGCATTTTTCTCGTCGCATCGAGCCAGGTGTGGCTGCCTCGTCGCTTCGACGAGGACCTCATCCGCGAGCTGGCCGGCAAGTTTCTTCTGACTCTCAAGAACGTCTACAGCGGCATGTTCGCGCAGTATGCGAACTTCGGCTGGACGCCGGGCGATGATGACCCGTCGGTCGCCGATCGGCCGCCGGTGGACCGGTGGGTGCTCTCGCGGCTCGCGTCCGTCTGCCACCAAGCGGACGAGCTCATGTGGCGGTACGATGCGACGCTGGCGCTCCGCGCGATCATGGATTTCGTCACCGACGACGTGTCGAACTGGTATGTACGGGTGAATCGGGCGCGGTTCTACGACGTCGACTCGCCGGACAATCGCGCGGCGTTCGCCACGCTGCACGAAGTCCTGGTCGTCACATGCCGGCTGTTGGCGCCGTTCGCGCCGTTCGTGACCGACTGGATGCACCGCGAGCTCACGGCCGGACGCGATGGTACACCGGGTGGAACCTCGGTGCACCTGGCGCCGTTTGGAGGGTGCTCGCTGGCTGAAAGTGACGCCGCGCTCGAGCAGGCGATGGGGCACATCCGGAAGCTGGCGACGCTGGCGAGGTCGGCTCGGGAGGAAGCGGGGGTGAAGATCAGGCAACCGCTTTCCAGGCTCGTATGTGTGGTGCCAAATTACAAGGCTGGTGTATTGGATGCGTTGGTTCCGCTCCTCCGAGCGGAGTTGAATGTGAAGCACGTGGAGTTCGCGTTGACCGGCGATGCACTCGTGCGTCTCGAGGCGAAACCGAATTTTCGCGCACTCGGCAAGCGATTCGGCAAGCGGACACCGCTCGCGGCGCAAGCCGTGGCGGCATTGAGCAGTGATGCACTGATGGGATTCACGCGTGGCGAGTCGTTGGTGATTTCGGTGGATGGCGAGTCGCATGCATTGGCGCACGACGACTTGCAAATCGTGCGGCGTGCCGGCGGCGACCTCGTCGTGCAGGAAGAGGGCGGGTATTTCGCCGCGATCGATCCAGCGGTGAATGACGCGTTGCGCCGCGAAGGTTTGGCGAGAGAAGTGGTGAACCGCGTGCAGCGGATGCGAAAGGATTTGCGGTACGTCGTGAGCGATCGGGTGCGGTTGCAGGTGACTGGAAACGGCGACGTGGAGCAGGCCGTCCAGGCACACCGGAACTACGTGGCAGGGGAAGTGCTCGCGAGCGAGGTCATCATCGGTGGTGACGTCGCGGCAACAGTTGACGCGGTGCAGACGGTCGAAGTGATGGACGACGACGTCCGCATTGCCCTGACGAGAGTGCACTAGCGATGCCGTCTTCAGCGAGCTCGAAGAAGTCCAAGCCGATGACGAAGAAGTTGCTCACGCACTTCGAGAAGCGATTGCTCGAGGAGCGGAAGCGCGTGCTCAAGGAGCTCGGCAACTACACCGAGGCCTTCAACGCCACGCCGCAATCGGCGGACGGCGACCTGAGCTCGTATTCTTTCCACATGGCCGACCAGGGAACCGACGCGATGGAACGCGAGAAGGCGTTCCTCTTCGCCAGCCAGGAGGGCAGGTTCTTGTGGCACATCGACGAAGCGTTGCGCCGGCTGTATCGGTCGCCGGAGACGTTCGGGAAGTGTCACAATTGTGGTGAGGACATCGATTTCGACCGGCTGGATGCACTTCCCCACGCCCGGCTCTGCTTTGCGTGCAAGCAGCGAGAGGAAGATGCCAAGAAGCAGCAGCCCCAGCAGGCCTAGGCCCGCGCTCTTCTGGTCGCTGGTCGCCGGAGTGGTGGCGATCGACGTGATCACGAAGATTGCCGCGGTGCAGTTGCTCCCCGGACAACGGGTGCCGCAAAACGTGTTCGGGGAGGTCGTGCGCCTAACGCTAGTGTTCAACCCCGGCGCGGCGTTCGGCCTCAACCTCGGTCCGTGGTCGCGCGAGATCTTCCTCGTGCTCACGGTCATCGCCCTGTTGATTCTGGGGCGGCTCTACCGCGGCACGCGCGCCGATGATGTCCTGCGCGTCGTGGCCCTCGGCCTGGTATGCGGCGGTGCCATCGGCAACCTCATCGACCGTGTGCGCTCGCCCATTGGCGTCGTGGACTTCATGGACATCGGCTTCCGCGACTGGCGCTGGCCCACGTTCAACGTCGCGGACATCGCTGTGAGCACCGGTGCGTTCCTGCTCGCGTGGGCGCTGTGGGGCGAGGAGCGGCATCCCGAACCACGCATCGAGGTGCACACCCAGGTCGCCGACGCAATGCCCGACGTGATGCCTGAGGTGGTACGCGAGGTCGTGCCGGAGCCCAAGGTGTCGAGCGGGGGGTGACCCCCCAGCCGACGGTTCGATCTTTCCTGGTCGAGGACAGCGAGGCATCGGGATCGCGTCTCGACCTCTTCGTCGCCCGCAGCGCGGACCTCTCTCGGACGCAGGCGGCGACCCTCATTGCGAACGGTCACGTGACCGTTGACGGCCGCCGAGAAAAGGCCAGCTATCGCGTCCAAGCGGGCGACAACGTGGGTGTCGAAATCCCGCCGCCGCCCTCACGTGAAGTATTATCTGAAGCGATTCAACTAAATGTAGTATTTGAAGATGACGATGTGCTGGTCGTGGACAAGCCAGCCGGCATGGTCGTGCATCCAGCGCCCGGCCATTGGAGCGGGACGCTCGTCAACGCGCTCAAGGGTCGCGGCGGTCCGCTGGCGGAAGGCGCCGGTTCTGGACGCGAAGGTTTGGTCCATCGCCTCGACAAAGACACGTCGGGTCTTCTGCTCGTCGCCAAAACCGATCGCTCACTCCGGACGCTCGGCGCCGCACTTTCGGCGCGTCGCATCATCCGCCGATACGCGGTGCTCGCCTGGGGACATCTCGATCAGGACCGTCTGACCGTCGACCGTCCGATCGCACGTAACCCGCGAGACCGAAAGCGTATGGCAGTCGTCAGTACTGGGCGAACTGCACGGACGGACTTCGTGCGGCTCGCACGGTTCGACGCGGCGGATTTTCTGCGCGCGCACCTGCACACGGGTCGCACGCACCAGATTCGCGTCCACCTCGCGTCGGTCGGCCATCCGGTGGTGGGGGACGACGCGTACGGTGGCGGCGGGGCGCGACGGCTCGTGGCGCTACCACCGCGACGACAGTTCCTGCACGCGGCGTGGCTGATCTTCCCGCACCCGGTAACCGGCACATCGATCGAGCTGCGCTCACCGCTTCCGGCGGATCTCAACCGGGCGATGGCCGCGGCAGCGGGGTGGACGGAACCGCCGTCTCACTGGGATCCACTCGACGACTTTGGCTTCTACCGTCTCGACACCTGACCGCGCGGGGGCGCGCCTAACCGGGCAGGTGGTGCTGTGCCGGGTGGCGGGTCGCGTGGTGGGGGTCGAGTTAGGCACCGTGCGGGAGATCATCCCTGCACGCCGGCCGACGCGCCTGCCCGGCGCCGGGACATTCGTGGCGGGGCTGGTGAACGTGCGGGGGACCATTGTGACGGTGATCGATCTGGCGGCGCGGTTGGGAGGGGGTGACACGCCGGCCAAGGGACCGGGATCGATCGTGTTGATCGAGCACGGCGCGAAGCTGGTGGGCGCCGCCGTCGATGAAGTGCTGGACGTCCGCCGCACGGCGGAACTGGAATTGGAAACCGAAGCCGAGGCGCTCGTGCCCGGCGGCGCGGTGCGCGCCGTGGGCCGGCTGGATGGCGAGGTCGTCGCGCTCCTCGACATCCACGACATTATCGCGCAAGTGCTCGCCTGATCGGAGGAACGTCACGTTGAGCCACACCGTGTTGGTCTGCGACGACGCGATCTTCATGCGCACGATGATCTCCGACATTCTGTCGCAATCGGGATTCGAGGTCATTGGCGAAGCGGAGACCGGCGTGCAGGCGATCGAGAAATACAAGCAGCTTCAGCCCGACCTGGTGACGATGGACATCGTCATGCCCGACATGGGCGGGATCGATGCGGTCCGCGAGATCACGAAGTACGACGGCAACGCGCGCATTCTCATGTGCAGCGCGATGGGGCAGCAAGCGCTGGTCGTCGAGGCGATTCAGGCCGGCGCGAAGGACTTCGTGGTCAAGCCCTTCCAGCCGAGTCGCGTGCTCGAGGCGGTGCAGCGCGTGTTGGGGTAGGTCGGTCGAGGCCGTGCCCCGGCCGGCAGGTCCCGTCGCGCGTCTTGCCCGCGCTCTCCCACCGCTCCGCTGCCCTCCCGCATGGATCTCTCTCGGTACGCCGAACTCTTCCTCACGGAGAGCCGCGAACACCTCTCCGCGATGAATCACGCGCTGCTCGCGCTGGAGAGCTCGCCCCAAGCGAGCGAACCGGTGGGGGCAATTTTCCGCGCGGTGCACACGGTGAAGGGCATGAGCGCGACGATGGGCTATCGCGCCGTGACCGAGCTGGCGCACGAGATGGAAAACGTCCTCGATCGCGTGCGCCGCGGCGAGATGGCGGTGGTGCCCGATGTCATGGAGCTCCTGTTCCACGCCGCGGACGCGCTGGAGCAGGCGATCGAAGGGGCGGTGCAGAGCGGAGTGGAGTCGGACGCTGCTGTGCCGGGCGCGATCCTCGAGGTAATCGCGCGGCTCAAGGCGTGTGCGGCGGTACCGTCTGCGTCCCCGCCCGCGGCGCGGACCGTCTCGGCGGCGAGCTCGACGTCTTCGGCGCCGCAGGCACCGGCGCCGCAGACACCGGCGACGCAGACACCGGCGACGCACGCCGCGACGAGCAGCCGGCTGATCCGTCTCCGCCTCGCGTCGGGCACGGCGCTCCGCGGTGCTCGCGCGCTGCTCCTTGTGAAGCGCGCCGCGTCGTTAGGCACGGTGCTCGAGGTGATTCCTCCCGTCGAGGCGCTGCAGGCCGAAGAATTCGGCGCGGGCTTTTCGATCCACCTCGATTGCACGGTGCCGCGCGACGACATCGTGCGCGCCCTGTTCGCCGTGGGAGACGTCGACCGCGTCGAAGTGGATGGCATCGAGACGGTCGGGCAACCGGGGCAGCAATCGGCTGCCGATGGCCAGGCCGGTACGGGAGCGCGGCCGACACGCCAGGTTCGTATCGACCTGCAGCGCTTGGACACGCTGATGAACATGGTGGGCGAGCTGGTGATCGCGCGCGGGCGGCTGCTCGAGCTGGCTGCCCGCCATGGCGATCCGGCGCTCGACGAGGTCGTGACGCTCGCGGCCCGCCTCATCGGCGAAATGCAGGACGAAGTGATGCTGAGTCGCATGGTACCGGTGGGGCAGGTGTTCGACCGCTTCCCGCGGCTGGTGCGCGACGCGGCGCACGCTTTGGGCAAGCAGATCGTCTTCACCGTGGAGGGGAACGACATCGAGCTCGACCGCTCGATGCTCGACGAGATCGGCGACCCGGTGCTGCACCTGCTGCGCAACGCGGTCGACCACGGCATCGAGGGGCCGGAGCAGCGGCGCGCGGCGGGCAAGCCGGCGTCGGGCTCGCTCGTGCTCAGCGTGTCGCGCGAGCGGAGCACGGTGTTGGTGCGCGTCGAGGATGACGGGAAGGGGGTCGATCGCGCGCGCGTGCTCGCGCGGGCGAAGGAATTGTCGTTAGTCGAAAACGACAAGACGGCGCTGTCCGACGACGAGTTGATGCGGATCATCGCGCGCCCGGGGTTTTCGACGGCCGATCGCGTGACGGACCTGTCGGGCCGCGGCGTCGGCATCGACGTCGTGATGAATCGCGTGCGCGCGATGGGCGGTGCCGTGGAGATGCGGTCGGTGCCGGGTCGCGGGACGGCGGTGACCGTTCGGCTGCCGCACACGTTGGCGATCGTGCGCGCGCTCCTGGCGCGCGTGCGCGACGAAGTGTACGCGGTGCCGCTGGCGCACGTGAACGAGACGGTGGAGCTGGAGGCCCGTTCCGTTAGGCGGGTGCAAGGACGCGAAGTGATGCTGCTGCGCGATGGCGTGCTGCCGCTCATTCGATTCGATGACCTGCTGCGCGTCGAAGGGGCCGGGTCGGGCGCGCGCCATCAGGTCATCGTGCTCGAGGTGGGCGAGCGGCGCGCGGGGTTGGTGGTGGATGAGCTCACCGGGCAGCAGGACATCGTCGTGAAGCAGTTCGATCCGGCGCGTGAAAGTCTGGCGTTGTTCAGTGGTGCGACGATCCTCGGCGATGGTGCGCCGGCGCTGATCGTGGATGTGGGGAGCCTTCTCTGAGGGGACCGGAATGGCCGATCTACTGGCGTTGAAGGAGCGACAGCTCGACGCGCTGCGTGAGACCGCGAACATCGGCGCGGGGCACGCGGCGACGGCGTTGTCACAGATGACGGGCAGCACGATCATGATCACCGTTCCAACGATCACGATCGCCGCGCTCGAGGACGTACCCTCGCAGATCGAAGATGGCGAGGAGCCGATCGCCGCGGTGCTCATGCACATGATGGGCGACCTCACGGGCCGCACGCTGCTCGTGTTTCCGCGGCCGACCGCGATCAAGCTCGCGCAGCTCATGCTGCGCCGCCCGCTCGATCCCAAGGGCGAGTTCGGCGAACTGGAGCAGTCGGCGATCAAGGAGGCAGGCAACATCCTGAGCGGCGCCTACATGAACGCGTTGAGCGAATTCATGGGGCTGCTCCTGCTGCCGTCTCCGCCGAGTCTCGCCGTGGACATGTCGGCCGCCGTCCTCACGACGGCGTACCTGCAGTTCGGCGCCGAGCGCGACATGGTGTTCGCGATCGAGACGCAGTTCTACTTCCAGGGGCAGAACGACCGGCTGCGCGGGTTCTTCCTGCTGCTGCCGGACGTGGCGTCGTTGCAGACCCTCCTGCGCGCCGTGCGTGTGGCGTGATCATGCCGGCGTCGCTCGCATCCCAGCGGGACCGCGACATTCTGCGGTCGTATGCGCGGCGGATCGATCCGTCGGATGCGGGCGCGCACAACAACCTCGGCGTCCTCTACTACAACAAGGGGATGTACGAGGACGCGGTGGCGGCGTTCACGAAGGCGCTGGAGCTGGACCCGAAGATGCAGGTGGCCCAACGCAACCTCGAGGTCGCGTACTTCAACACGGGGTATTACGACCGGCGCGTCACGGAGCTGCGCGAGCGGCTGCGCCAGCGGCCGGACGACCGCGACGCCCGGTGGGAGTTAGGCCGGGCGTATGCCTCGTTAGGCGACTCGGGCGAGGCGGTGGCCGAGTTCACGGCGCTGCTCTCGTACCACGGCCGCGACGTCGGCGCGATGGTCCAGTTGGGCCTGGCCGAGAAGGCGGGCGGAGACCTCGAGGCGGCGGAGCGCTGGTTCGCCAACGCCCTCGAGATCGAGCCCGATAGCCCGCTCTGCAACTTCTACATGGGCGAGGTGCTGTACAACCGCGGCCTCAACGACGAGGCGCTCGGCGCGCTCACCCGCGCGATCGCGCTCAGTCCCGACAACGCCGACGCCCACTACCTCATGGGCTTTGTGTTAGGCGACATGGGGCGGCACGAGGACGCCGCCGCGTCGGCCAAGCGCGCCATCCAGCTCAACCCGTCGTTGTCGCGCGCGCAGGCGAACCTGTCCATCGACCGGTACAACCCGGCGAAATACGAGGAGCTGCTCCCGCACCGACAGGAGCGCCGCTCGCAGCAGATGCTCGCCGTGGCGAAGGAAGAGCAGCTCGCGCACTACAACCTCGGCTTGGCGTTCAGACAGAAGGCGTACTATGCCGAGGCGCTGCGCGAGTATCGGATCGCGCTCGACCGCGGCGAAGACCGCCGGCTCGTGCTGCAGGCGATGGCCGAGGTGCATCTCCTCAAGCGCGACGCCGCGGCCGCGGCCGAGTTGTACGACCGGCTCATTGCGGAGCAGGCAGACAGCCCGAAGCTGTGGTGCGAGCGCGGTGTCGCGCTGCACCAAGCCGGAAAGCTCGGTGAGGCGGCCGCGAGCTATACGAAGGCGGTCGAGCTCGATCCCGCGTACGCGATCGCGCACAACAACCTCGGCGTCGCCCACTACCATCGCGGCGATTCGGAAAACGCCATCGACTCGTTCCGCACGGCGCTCTCCAAGCAGCCGGCGTTCGTGAAGGCGTGGCTCAACCTCGCCCTGATCCTGTTCAAGGGGAAGCGGCTGCAGCTGAGCCTCGAGGCCTACCGCCAGGTGTTAGGCGTGTTCCCCGAACAGGCCGTGGCGTGGAACGGCATCGGGCTCGTGCTCGCCGAGCTCAAGAAGTTCGAGGACGCGCGCAACGCGTTCGGCCGCGCGATCCAGGCGCGGCCGGCGTTCGCCGAAGCGCACTACAACCTCGGCTTCACACTCTCGAACCTCGGCGATTTCGAGGGGGCACTGCGCGCGACCAAGCGCGGACTCGAGCTCGAGCCGTTCTACGTGGCGCAGAAGTTCGAGCTGGCGATCGATCTCGAGTACGAGGATCCGGACCTCTCGATCGCGCCCGACCTCGAGGGCGCGCAGCGCGCCGACGGCGCGGTCGAGACGTTCTCGTTCGACCCCAAGTCGCTCGACACGCTGTTCTCCGAGCTCAAGCAGCACACGCCGGTGCGCACCCCGATTGTGCCGTTGGACAATCCGTACGCGATGGGCGCCGAGTACCTGGCCAAGGGCATGCTCGACCGCGCGGCGGCGGAGATCAATCGTGCGTTAGGCCGAGGCGGCGACGCGGCCACCGGGCTCACCATGCTGGGCGATGTGTTCGCGCGGCAGGGGTTTCACGGCGAAGCACTGGAGCGGTATCGCCAGGCGCGCACCGTGAACGGCACGGTGCCTCGGGCACTGGCCGGCGAGACGCGCGCGCTGCTCATGCTCGACCGCGCCGCGGAGGCGCGAGACGTGGCCGAGCGCCTGCTGGCGGCGGACCCGTCGAGCGTCGAATCGCTGTTGCTGGTGGCGCGCGCACGTGCGGAAACCGGCGAGTCGGACGCGGCGCTCGAGCTGCTGCGCCAGGCGCAGCGCCTCGCGCCTGCGCGCGCCGACGTGCTCAAGCAGATCGGCGACATTGCGCGCTCGGCGGGCGACGTGGACGGCGCGATTCTCGCCTACCGCAACGCGCTCGATCTCGACCAGGATTTCGCCGTGGTGCACTACGACCTCGCGCTGCTGCTCGCCCAGCGCGGCGACGGCCCCGGCGCGGACCTCGAGCTGCTCGCGGCGCTGGACGCGGTGCCGACGTACGTGGAAGCCACGCTGGCGCTGGCCGACGTGCGGCGCCGGTTCGGTCGCGCCAAGGACGCCATCACTCCGTTAGTCGATTTGCTGCAGCGCGACCCATACAACATCGATGCGCTGCTCGCGCTCGCCGAGGCGCTGCTGGAGCTGGACCGCAGCACCGATGCGGCGCGCGCGGTCGACCGCGTGCTGCGCTTCGACCCGAAGCATCCGGGGGCGCTGCTGCTGCAGGGCGTGATTCTCGCCGACCGCCACCGGTATCGCGAAGCGATCGCGCTCTGGAACGAGGTGGTGGAGGTCGCGCCGGATAGCGCGTTCGCCAGGCGCGCGCAGCGCGAGGCGCGGACGGCCGCGGACCTGCTGCGCATCTTCCGGAGCCGGCAGGAGGTGGCCTGATGGCGATCGAAGGGCCGCTTCGCGAGCTGGGCATCCACGATGTGTTTCAGCTGCTCGACCTGAGCCGGAAAACGGGGACGCTCACGGTCACGTCGCTGCTGCGCGACAACCAGGGCACGGTGTACTTCGAGCGGGGCGCCGTGATCTACGCCGTGATCCGCAGCAATCCGCACCCGTTAGGCGAGCTGTTGCTGCGCGCGGGCAAGATCTCCGAGGGGGATCTGGCCCGGGCGCGCGACGCGCAGACGAAATCGGGCGACGGGCGCCGGTTGGGCGAGATCCTGGTCGAGTCGGGCGCGGTGACGCGCCGCGAGCTCGAGCGGCAGGTGCGGTTCCAGGTCGAGGAGGTGGTGTTCGAGCTCATGTCGTGGCGGGAAGGGTTCTTCTCGTTCGAGGAACGCGACGTCGTCAACGTGCCCGCCGAAGCGACGATCCGGATCTCGACCGAGTCGCTGCTCATGGAAGGCGCGCGGCGCATCGATGAGTGGTCGCGCATCGAGGGCAAGATCCCGCACCTGGGCGTGGTGCCATCGCTGTGCGCGGTGACCGGCGATCACGCCGCACAGCTGGACCTGCTGCCTAACGAGTGGGAGGTGCTGTCCGAGATCGACGGCGCGCGCGACCTCCGTGCCATCGCCGCCGAGCTCGCGCGCAGCGAGTTCGACGTGGCGCGCATCGCGTACGGGCTCGTCACCACGGGCGTGGTCGCGCTGCGCGACACCGCGTCCAACGGGTCGTCGGCGCCGGCAGCGGCGCAGGCGCGCGCGCACCTCGAGCGGGCGCACGAAGCCCTCAAGGCCAATGAGTGCGATCGGGCAGTGGCCGAAGCGCGATTGGCCGTCGCCGGCCTCGACGGCGCGACGATGCCCCGCCTGGTGCTGGCGCGCGCCCTCACGCGCGCCGGCCGTCACGATGAGGCGCAGGAAGAGCTGCGTCGCGTGCTGCAGGCGGATGCGCTCGAGCCCGCCGTGCACCTGGAGACGGGGTGCTGCGCCGCGTGGCGCGGCGACTACCAGGAAGCGCTCACGAGCTGGGATCGCTACCTGCGTCTCGCGCCGGATGGCGCGGACGCGGCGGCGGTGCGCCACGCCGTGGAATCCGTGACGCGCCTGTCGCGCATGCTCGCGGAGCGGATGGATGTCTGACGACATTCGCCGCCTGAGCGAGGAGCTGGCGCGGGACCCATCCAGCATGGTGTTCCTCCAGTTAGGCGAGGCCTTGCGGCGCAGCGCGCAGCTCGAGCTCGCGCTGCGCGTCGCGTCCCGCGGCGTGGAGCGCCACACCGGAAACGCCGACGCCCACGACCTGCTGGCGCGGGTGCGCGTCGACCGCGGCGAGCTGGCCGACGCGACCGTGGAATGGGAAGCGGTGCTGCGGTTGGCACCGGACCACGTCGGCGCGCGCAAAGGACTGGGGTACGTGCTCTACAAGCAGCACCGTCTCGAGGAGGCGGAACACCATCTCGGCCTGGCCGCCGAGCACGGCGACCCCGCGGTGGATACGGCGCTGCGTATGGTGCGGCGGCTGCTACGCTACACGAACGGCA
>DASYXE010000596.1:0-2048 GCA_035935375.1 Gemmatimonadaceae bacterium
GTTCGGCCGGTCGGTCTGAAGCCGGCGCGCGGCGTCCGTCACGTTGCCGTTGGTCATCGACAGGGCGCGCTGGATGAGCAGGCGTTCGTATGCATCGAGCGCGTCGTTGAGCGGGCGGTCGAGGTGCGCCGCGTCCGGGGGTGCGTTAGGCGACGGCGCGGCGCCCGGATCGACGCGCAGCACCTGCGCCACGTCCGCGGCGCGCACTTGGGCGCCGGCGTGGAAAATCGCCAGCCGCTCCACGATATTCGCCAGCTCGCGCACGTTGCCCGGCCACCGGTGCCGCTGAAGCATCGCGAGCGCCTCCTCGGTCCACGTAGGCGCGGGGCGTCCGCTGCGCGCTCGGTACACGGCCGAAAAGTGCAGCACGAGCGGCGTGATGTCGGCGGGGCGCTCGCGCAACGGCGGAAGCGCGAGCGGAATCACGTTGAGCCGAAAATAGAGGTCTTCGCGAAACGTGCCGTCTCGCGACGCGCGCTCCAGGTCGCGGTGCGTCGCCGCGATGATCCGCACGTCCACCGGAATCGGTTTCGCGCCGCCTACCCGCTCGATCTCGCGCGCCTCGATCGCGCGCAGCAGCTTGGCCTGTGCTTCGGAGCCCAGATCGCCAACCTCGTCCAGCAGCAGCGTACCGGTATCCGCGAGCTCGAACCGTCCGATGCGCCGCTCGAGCGCGCCGGTGAACGCACCGCGCTCGTGGCCGAACATCTCGCTCTCGATGAGGTCGCGCGGAATCGCCGCGCTGTTCACGCGCACGAACGGCCGCGCGTGCCGCGGGCTCAAGCGGTGAATCGCCGACGCCACCAGCTCCTTGCCGGTCCCCGACTCGCCGGTGATCAGCACGCGCGAGTCCGACGGCGCCACGCGCTCGATGAGCGCGCGCACGCGCGCCATCGCCGGGCTCGTGCCCACCATCTCGCTCGTTAGGCCGATATCCTCGCGCAGGGCCCGCGCCTCGCGGCGCGCGTGCCGCAGCTCGAGCGCCGAGCGCAGCGTGAGCAGCACGCTCTCCGGCGTCAGCGGCTTCTCCAGAAAATGAAAGGCGCCCAGCTTCGTCGCCTTCACCGCGTCGGCGAGCCCGGCGCGCCCGCTCATCATCACCACCGGCACGTCGGGCAGCTGCTCGCGCAACCGGGTGAGCGTCGCCATGCCGTCGAGCTCGCCGGGCATCATCAGGTCGAGCAAAATCGCGTCGGGCTCACGTTCCGCCGCCAACGCCGCGCCGTGCACCCCGGAGCTCGCGTCGCGGGTGGTGTATCCCTCGCCGACGAGCAGCGCCGAGAGCATGCGGCGCAGGTTGGGCTCATCGTCGATGATGAGGATCTCCCCCAGTGGCGTCATCTCGGCGCGCTATCGCGCGTCGCTGCTGCCGGGCGCGCGCAACGGTGCGTTCACCGGCACGCCGCCCGCCCTGTTCACGGGAAGTGCCTCCGGCGCCCGCTCCGACAGCAGCTTCGTCGTGAACCGCTGCCCCTCCGAGATGCGCTCGATTTCCACCGCCATCGAGTCGATGGCCTGCTCCATCCGGGTCAGCCGATCGGTTAGGTCGTTAGGCAAGACCTTCGGATCGATGCCGCGCTCCATGCGCTTGGCGTGCGCCCGGGCCAGCGGGACCCCGACGCAGATCAACACGACCATCAACATACCCGAGAGCGGCACGAGGACGTCAGGACCCACGGATCGTTTCCTCCAGCGCCGGCTCCGCCGGCGTCTCGTTGATGGGCAGCACGAAGCGAATCTCCGTACCTTTGCCGGGACGGCTCGTCGCGTCGACCGTCCCGCCATGTGCCAGCACCGTCTGACGCGCGATCGCCAATCCCAACCCCGTCCCCCCCGGCTTCTCCGTCACGTACGGATCCCAAATGCGTGCGAGGTGCTCCGGCGCGATCCCGCACCCCGTGTCGCGCACGCTCAACTCTACCGCGTCGTCCACCGCGCCGCCGCCGTTCGTATGACCGCGAGCCACATGCACCTCCACATCGCCGCCGTCGCGACACGCATCCACCGCGTTCATCAACACGTTCGACAACGCTCGCGCAAGCGCATCG
>DASYXE010000597.1:0-21485 GCA_035935375.1 Gemmatimonadaceae bacterium
CCTGAACCGGCGTCGCCACTGGAAACCCTCGACCGTTGGCGTGAACGTCACCGTCGAAAGCTGCCGCTCAAGCAGTATCGGCTTTATTGCCACATCGAAGCAAACGCAGCCGTGAGCGAGTCTTCCTGTTCGGCTCGCCAACAGGCGATATTGTGGTCCCATCGAAGAGGCACTCATGCCGGACCCAATATTTGATGTCAGCAATCGCGTCGTGGTGCTCACGGGTGCCAGCGGCCTGATCGGCCGAACGCTGGCCCGGGCCTTCCACGAGCGCGGCGCGCGCATGGCCCTCGTCGACATTCCGGCCGCGAAACCGGCCGACCTTGGCCGATCATTAGGCGAACCCGCCGCCGCGTTCGAGTGCGACGTGTCGCAAGCCGACCAGGTGGCCCGGCTTCGCGAGGAAATTCTGTCGCGCTTCGGCCGTGTCGATGTGCTGATCAACAACCACCAATTCAAGCCGAAGGGCTTCACCGACGCCAAGGCCGAGTCGTTCCCGCAGGAACTGTGGGACTCGATCATCTCCGTGAACCTCACGGGCACATTCCTCACGTGCCGTGACTTTGGCGCCGTGATGCTGAAGCAAGGGAAGGGCAGCATCATCAACGTCGCGTCCACCTACGGCGTCGTGTCGTCGAACCCGGATCTCTACGAGAACAACAGCCTCGGCAATCCGGTCGCGTACACCGCGAGCAAGGGCGGCGTCATCATGCTCACGCGGTATCTCGGCGCGTACTGGGCCGAGCGCGGCGTGCGCGTGAATTGTGTCACCCCACACGGCGTGGCCAACAATCACGAGGCCGCGTTCATCGAGCGCTTCTCGAGAAAGTCGCCGATGCGACGGCTCATGAACGCCGATGAAGTGATCGGCGCCACGCTGTTCCTCGCGTCGGACGCGTCGTCGTACGCGACCGGGAGCAACGTGCTGGTCGAAGGCGGTTGGACCGCATGGTGAGCGGTCGGGAGCTGCCTGTCCGTTGAGCGCCCATCGTGTGGCGATACACGGCACGGTGTATCGCGCCGCGCTGCGCTTTCTCGGCGACTGGTACCAGTCGGTATGCGCGCAATCGGACGACGACGTCGATGTCTGGCTGAGCCTCGACGGTGTCACGGAGCGCGAGGTGTTCGACATCATCGGCCAACCGCCGCACGTCACGTGGCGGGTCGGCCCGCCTGACGCAACGCCGTCGGCCGTGCGGCAGGACGCGCTCGCGGCCATGGTCGAGGCCTACGACGGCATCGTCGCCGCCGACCTCGACGACGTGATGCTCCCGACGAGAGTCGCCGCCGCGCGCGCCGCGCTCGACCACGCCGACGTCACGGGCTGCGCCCTCGAGATCATGAACGAGTCCGGCCGCGACATCGGCATCGTGTTCGTGCCGCCGGCGGACCTGCGCCTCGACACGATGCTGCCGCGCTGGAACGTCTTCGGCTTCTCGAACGTCGTGTGGCGCACGGACATGCTGCGTCGCTGCCTGCCGATTCCGTCGACGTGCGTGCTGTTCGACTGGCTCATCACCACGCGCGCCTGGTCGTTAGGCGCGAGGCTCGCGTTCGACCGCACGCCGCGCATGCGCTACCGCCAATACGGCTCCAACACCGCGGCGGTGCTCCCGCCGTTCACCGAGGTCCAGGTGCGCGTCGCGACGTCGCGGGTACTCGCGCACTACGATTGCGTGCTCGAGAGCCCCTGGTCGCTCGCCGAGCCGTATAGGACGCAGGTCGCCCGAGCCCGCGACCGCTGCCGCGTCTTTGCCGCCGCCGTTGCGTCACCCGAACGCCTCGCGTCGTACGTGCGCGCGCTCAACAGCCTTCCCCCGCGCTACATCTGGTGGTGGAGCGTGGCCAACCCCGAGCTCGAGGATCTATGGAAAAGCTGAACATCGCCGGCCGGTTGGTCGGTCCTGGTGAGCCGCCCTATGTCGCTGCCGAAATCGGCGCCAATCACAACGGCGACATGAAGCTGTGCCGCAAAATGATCGACGCCGCGCGCGCGTGCGGCGCCGATGCGGTCAAGTTCCAGTCGTGGAGCAAGACGTCGCTCATTTCCCGCGCCGAGTACGATCGCAACACGGCGTATGTGAGCAAGGAGCGCAACCAACCCACACTCGAGGAATCGGTCGAGCAGTACCAGCTGTCGCGCGCCCAGCACGAGGAGATCTCCGCCTACTGCCGCGACATCGGGATCACGTTCTTCTCGAGTTGCTTCTCGGCGGCCGAAGTCGACATGCTCGAGGCGCTGGACGTGCCGGCGTACAAGATCGCCTCGATGGACGTGAACCACCTGCCGCTGCTCGAGTACGTGGCCGCCACGCACAAGCCGGTGGTCATCTCGGCGGGCATGGCGACGTTAGGCGAAGTGGAGCGCGCCATCGCGACGCTGCGCGGGGCCGGCTCCGGCCCGGTGGCCATTCTGCACTGCCTCTCGATCTATCCGTCGCCGCCCGCGCAGGTGAACCTGCGCACGATGGACACGTGGCGCGCCGCCTTCGACGTGCCGGTGGGCTACAGTGACCACACACTTGGCTCCGCGGTCCCGATCGCGGCTGTGGCGTTAGGCGCGTGCATGATCGAGAAGCACTTCACCACCGACAAGACCCTGCAGGGCTGGGACCACGCCATTTCCGCCGACCCGGCCGAGCTCCGCGCCATCGTCGAGGGCGGCCGCGATGCGTTCGCCGCGTTAGGCAGCGCCGAGCGCCGCGTCACCGCGGACGAGCTCGCCAACCGCAAGGTCTTCCGGCGCCGCATGGTCGCCCGCCGCGACATGCGCACGGGCGATCGCCTCGCCGCCGCCGACGTCGACTTCAAACGCCCCGGCACCGGCATCCAACCCGATGAGCTCCGCTACGTCATCGGCCGCGCCATCACCCGCGACGTCCGCGCCGAGGACGAGCTCGACTGGTCGGACCTCGCATGACCGGCACGGGCGGCCTCCGCATCGCCATCTACGGCGACGGCCAGTGGGCCGCCGACACCCTCGCGCGCCTCGCCGACGCCGGACACGCCGTCGTCGGGGTCATCCTGCGCGCGTCGCCCACCGATTCTACGTTAGGCGACGCCGCGACGCGCCTCGGCCTGCCGGTCCTGTGCCCACCCAAGATCAACGCGCCCGAATCCGTGGCCCGGATCGCCGCGCTCCGCCCTGAGTTAGGCATCTCGGTGGCCTACAACCAGATTCTCCGCGCGCCGGTGCGCGAGACGCACGCGCGGGGCGTGATCAACTTCCACGCCGGCAAACTGCCCTTCTATCGCGGACGCAACGTCATCAACTGGGCCATCATCAACGGCGAAACGGAAATCGGTCTCACCGCCCACTACGTGGATGACGGCATCGACACCGGCGACATCATCGCGCAGCTCACGCTGCCCATCGGATGGACCGACGGCTACGGCGATGTGCTGCGCCGCGTCGTCGACCGCATGCCGTCCCTCGTGGTCGACACCGTGCGCGACGTCGCCGCCGGAACAGCCCAGCGCCGCCGACAAGCCGACCATCCCGGCACGTACTTCGGCGGCCGCGGCGAAGGCGACGAATGGATCGACTGGAGCGCCTCGAGTCGCACGATCCACAATTTCATCCGCGCCATCTCCCCACCCGGCCCGGGTGCGCGAACCACGCTCGGCGACGACCGCATTGTGGTGTGGCGCGCGTTGTACGACCCCACTTGGCCTAACTACACGGCCACGCCGGGCCAGGTGGTCGGCCGACACCACTCCGGCGCCCTCGTGAAGACCGGCGACTCGACCATCCTCGTTCAAACGGTGGAAGGTTCCTCGGGTCCCGAACAACCGAGCTGGCCGATCGGTACGCGCCTCGGCTGGAACTGGCGCACGTGCGCGGGAGCCTCGCCCGTTGCGCGTCCGCCACGGTAGACTGTCGCCCTCGGGCGATTGCCTGAGTTTCGGCTGCCGTTTGCCGCAAGTAACATCCACCCGTAGCACCGTCGATCAGTATGCCGCATAACAACTTGCGTGACGTTACCGTACCGATTCGCGTGCACTCTCGGGTCGGCGCGCTTACTGCTAACCCCCTCCACCACCAGCGCCAATGACCCCTTCCGATTTCAGCCCGGATGGGGCATCGTCTTCTTCAGAAGATGAGAGATTCTTAATCATGCTTCAGGCCCTAGCCGCATCTCCCGTCATTCCTTCACCGGAGAGCTCCCACGAGATCTCCGACGATCGGATGGAGCAGCGGCTGAAGGACGCCATCGTCGCGCCGGGCACGCCGCTAACGGACGCGCTCAAACGCCTCGATGCGAACGGCATGGGCGTGTTGCTGCTCGCGAACGCGGATCGCCGCCTGATCGGCATCATCACCGACGGCGATGTTCGCCGACATATCCTGTCTGGTGCGTCGCTCGCGGTATCGTGCGAGAGCATCGCGTCGCGCCACCCGCGCGTCGCCAACCGTGGCATGACGACGTCGGAGCTGCTCGACCTGATGGGCGGCTCGCGCGACGACACCGTCGATCATCTGCCGGTCCTGACTGACGACGGCATGGTGATCGGCCTCGTGCTGCGCCGCGATCTGGTCGCCGCCGACGACACGTTTACCGCCGTCATCATGGCCGGCGGCTACGGCACGCGGCTCATGCCGCTCACCACCGACACGCCCAAGCCGCTGCTGCCGGTGGGCGACCGTCCGTTGATGGAGCGCACCATCGAGCGCCTCCGCCGTGCCGGCATTCGCCGCGTGAACGTCGCCACGCACTACCTGAGCGACAAGATCACCAACCATTTCGGCGACGGCCGCCAGTTCGGCGTCGAGATGCGCTACGTCACCGAGGACCGTCCGTTAGGCACCGCCGGCGCGCTGCGCCTCATGGAGCCGCCCACCGGACCGCTCCTCGTCGTCAACGGCGACATCCTGACCGGCGTGAACTACCAGGACATGCTCGCCTACCACCGTGAGAACGGTGCGATCGCCACCGTCGGCGTGCGCAAGTACGACGTCGAGGTGCCGTACGGCGTCATCGACTGCTCCGGCGTTGCGGTCTCCGCGCTGCGCGAAAAACCCGTGCAGCAGTTTCTCGTGAATGCCGGCATGTATCTGCTCGACCCCGCTGCCGTCGCGTACATCCCCGCGGGGGAACGCTTCGACATGACCGATCTCATTCAACGCTTGCTGGCCGAAGGGCGGAAGGTCGTCGCCTTCCCGGTGGTGGAATACTGGTTGGACATCGGGAAGCCGGCCGACTACGAGCGTGCCCAGCAGGACGTGCTTCAGGTGAGGGCGTGATGAAGGTTCTGGTGACTGGTGGTGCAGGGTACGTCGGATCGACGTTGGTCCCCGAGCTGCTCGCGGCCGGACACTCGGTGCGCGTGCTGGATAGCTTGCTGCACGGCGGGCAGTCGCTGCTCCCGTTGTGGTCGCACCCGCGCTTCGAGTTCGTGCGCGGCGACGTGCGCGACGATCCAATCGTTAGGCACGCGGTGGCGGGCATGGAAGCCGTGGTCCACCTGGCCGCGATCGTCGGCGATCCGGCGTGCGCCCGCCAGCCCGACACCGCGCGCGACGTCAACCAGGTCGCGTCGCTCGCGCTGCTCGATGCGGCGCGGCGCGCCGGCGTGGCGCGACTCCTGTTCGCCTCCACCTGCAGCAACTACGGCAAGATGGCCGAGTCCGATGGATACGTCGACGAATCGTCGGACCTGCGTCCGGTCTCGCTCTACGCCGAGACCAAGGTCGCCGTGGAGCGCGCGATGCTCGACGACGGGATCGGCGTGACGGCGATGACGCCGCTCCGCTTCGCGACGGTGTTCGGTGTATCGCCCCGCATGCGCTTCGACCTCACCGTGAACGAATTCACGATGGAGATGGTGCTGCGCGAGAAGTTGGTCGTGTTCGGCGAGCAATTCTGGCGCCCGTACGTGCACGTCCGCGACGCTGCGCGCGCCATCGCCGCGGTGCTCCAGGCGCCCGAGCAGCAGGTGCGGGGCCAGGTCTTCAACGTCGGCTCCACCAAAGAGAACTACCAGAAGCAGCAGATCGTCGACCACATCCGCCCCATCGCGCCTAACGCGGTGGTCGAGTTCGTCAAGCGCACGGAAGATCCGCGAGACTATCGCGTCTCGTTCACACGCATCAACAAGACCCTGGGCTTCGAGGTGTCGCGCACCCTGGACGACGGCATCCGCGAGGTCGCCCGCCTCGTGCGCGACGGCGTCGTTGGGGACGCATCGCACCCGAGCTACCGCAACTGATGACCACCGTGACACAGGACGCTCCCGCATCGGAGCGCGCGCCGGCCGTCGCGTCTCCGATTCCGCTCTGCGTGCCGGAGATCCGCGGCAACGAGTGGGCGTACGTCAAGGAGTGTCTCGACACGAATTGGGTGTCGTCCGTCGGCGAGTACGTCGATCGATTCGAGCGCGCGCTCGCCGCGGCCTCGGGCACGCGGTTCGCGGTCGCCACGTCGAGCGGAACGTCGGCGCTGCACACGGCGCTCATGGTCGCCGGTGTCGAAGCCGGCGATGAAGTGCTCGTCTCCACCCTCACGTTCATCGCGCCCGTCAACGCCATCCGCTACGTCGGCGCATGGCCCGTGTTCATCGACGCCGAGCCCGACTACTGGCAGATGGACACGGCGCGCGTCGCACAGTTCCTCGAGCAGAGCTGCGAGCGCCGCGGATCCGCGCTCTACGACCGGGCGACGAACCGTCGCGTGCGCGCGCTGCTCCCCGTGCACGTGATGGGTCACCCGGTCGACATGGCGCCGTTGCTCGAGCTCGCGCGCCGCTACGACCTCATCGTCATCGAGGACGCAACAGAAAGTTTGGGAGCCCGCTATCGCGGCACGCCGGTGGGTCACATGGGCGACGTGGCCTGCTTCAGCTTCAACGGCAACAAGCTGATTACCACCGGCGGCGGCGGAATGCTCGTGACCGATCGCGAAGATTGGGCACGCCGCGCGAAGTACCTGACCACGCAGGCCAAGGACGATCCGGTCGAATTCGAGCACGGCGCCGTCGGCTACAACTATCGCCTGACGAACATCCAGGCGGCCATGGGCGTCGCACAGATGGAGCAGCTCGACGACTATCTCGCTGCCAAGCGGCGCATCGCCGAGCGCTACGCCGCCGCACTCGCGGACGTCCCAGGCCTAACGCTGATGCGCCAGGCGCCATGGGCGCAGAGCGCGTGGTGGTTGTACACGGTGCTCGTCGATGCCGTGCCATTCGGGATGGACGCCCGCGCGCTCATGCGTCACCTCGGCGCACAACAGATCCAGACGCGCCCGCTCTGGCAGCCCATCCATCAATCGAAGCCGTACCGGGACATGACGCCGGCGCTCGAGTGCCCAGTCAGCGAGCGTCTGCACTCCCAGGCGCTGAGCTTGCCGTGCTCGGTCGGTCTTCAAGCGGAGCAGCAGACGCGCGTTATCGACGCGATCGTCGCCGCTCGCGATGAGGTGGGCGAGCGTGAACACGACCAAGCAGCAGGACGCTGACCAGCGTCGATTGTGGCTCGACGAGAGCCAACTGCAATACCACGTCGACCAATTCGACCGCCCGTACCGAAGCACGGTGCATCTCGCACACTTTCTCGCGGGCCTCGAGCTGCACGGCGGAGAGGCCCTCGATATCGGGTGCGGCGCCGGGTCCAACATCTACTATTTCAGCCATGTCCTGCCCGGCTTTCACTGGACCGGTGTCGATCTCGCGGGTGACATGCTCTTCCCCATCGCGCGCGAAAAATTCGCCGACGCGAACATCGACGTCACGCTCGTGTCCGGTGATCTCTTCGAGCTCGATCAGGTGTTGCCGTACCAACGATTCGATCTCGTCCTCTCGACGCAGACGCTCTCATGGCTGCCCGACCACGAGCGCGCACTCTCCCAGGCCCTGCGCGCCACGCGCGGATGGCTGGTCATGAGCTCGCTGTTCACCGATCTGGATGTCGACACCGAGTGTTTGGTCTACGATCACACGCTCGTGCCCGAGCTGCCTCCATATCACATGAACGTGTACAGCCTCAATCGCACGCGTGCATTCTGCGAGAGCCACGGCTGCCACGAGTTCCGCAGCGAACCGTTCGACATCGATATCGATCTGCCGCGTCCGGCCTCCGGTGGTCTGGGGACCTACACCGAGCGTACAGCCGATGGACGCCGCCTCCAATTCACCGGTCCCATGCACCTGCCGTGGCGATTCATCGCGGCGCGGCTGGGAGACTGACGTGACGACGCACGATCACCGGACGGCGCCGCGGCTCCGCGTGGCGGCCGCGCAGATGGATGTTCGGTTAGGCGACATCGACGCGAATCTCGAGCGCGCGCGCCGTCTCGTCGCCGACGCGCGGGAGCAGGGCGCCGAGCTGGTCGTGTTGCCCGAGCTCTGGTCGACCGGCTACGACCTCGAGCACGCGCCGGCCCACGCCGCGCGGAACCAGACCGCCGTGCTGCCCGCGCTCGCGAGCCTCGCCGAGCGATACGGCATCTGCATCGCCGGCTCCCTCTTGTTAGGCGACGGACTCGGACGCGTGCGCAATACGGCCGTCGTGCACGGACCCGATGGTGCGGTCGTCAGCGAGTACGCGAAGATCCACCTCTTTGCGCTGATGGCCGAGAACCGGTACCTCGCCGCCGGCGACGCGACGCCGACGTTCGCGTTGCCCCGCTGCACGGCCGCCACCGCCATCTGCTACGACCTCCGGTTCCCGGAGCTGTTCCGCTCCTACGCGCTCGAGGGTGCGCGCGTGGTCCTGTTGCCGGCCGAGTGGCCGGCGGTCCGCGTGGCGCACTGGCGCACCTTGGTGTGCGCGCGCGCCATCGAAAACCAATTCTTCGTCGTCGCCTGCAATCGCTCCGGCACTTCCGGCTCCACCGCGTTCGCCGGTCACTCGATGATCGTCGATCCGTGGGGCACCGTGCTGGCCGAAGCCGGTGACGGGGAAGGCCTCCTCGTCGAAACGCTCGAGTTAGGCCGCGTCGACGAGGCCCGTTCGCAGATCGACATCCTGGGTGACCGCCGCGCCGACCTGTACGGCGCGAACTTCCAACTCGCCAATCATCGATGACACACGCTATGACCGAGGCGCCCCAAACGGCGCCCGAGCCGTCTGGTCCCATTCGCGATTTCCAGAAGGGCGACGCGATCAACGAGCACTTCCACGAGATCGTGCCCGCCGCGACGCACACCTACAGCAAGGGCGAAGACCAGTTTCCGAAGCGCTCGCCCAAGCTGATCGCGCGCGCGCAAGGCGCCTACTGCTGGGACGTCGACGGCAACCGCTTCATCGACTGGGCCATGGGCAACCGCGTCATGGTGCTCGGCCACGCCTACCCCGCGGTGAACGACGCGGTCAAGCGGCAAATCGAGTTAGGCGTGAACTTCACGCGCCCCGGGATCCTCGAATACGAGTTGGCCGAGTATCTCGTCGACCTGCTGCCCGTCGCCGAGATGGTGAAGTTCGGAAAGAACGGCTCGGACGTGACCACGGCCGCCATCAAGCTCGCGCGTGCGTACACCAACCGGAAAATGGTGGCCGTGTGCCAGGAGCACCCGTTCTTCAGCATCCACGATTGGTTCATCGGCACGACGCCAATGGATGCCGGCGTGCCGCCCGAGGTCGCGCAGCTCACCGTTCGGTTCAACTACAACGACATCGCGAGCCTCCAGGCGCTCTACGACCGCTATCCGGGCCAGATCGCCGCGGTGATTCTCGAGCCCGTGAAGAACGACGAGCCGCGCGACAACTTCCTCGAGAACCTCCGCGAGCTCACGAAGCGCGAAGGCTCGGTGCTGATCTTCGACGAGATGATCAGCGGCCTCAAGTTCGACCTGCGCGGTGCGCATCATCGCTGGAAGGTGTATCCCGATCTCGCCTGCTACGGCAAGGCGATGAGCAACGGCTATTCGTTCTCGTGCCTCGCCGGCAGCCGCGACATTCTCGAGTTAGGCGGCCTCAAGCACGACAAGCAGCGCGTGTTCTTGCTCTCGCAGACGCACACGTCCGAGACCGTCGGCCTCGCCGCCTGCCGCGCGACGCTGGACGAGTACCAACGCCTGAACGTCGGCGACCACATCTGGTCGCAGGGCGCCAAGCTGGTGTCGGGCATTCGCGAGCGCGCGAAATCAGAAGGCGTTGCCGACTACATTCGCGTGATCGGCTTCGATTGCAATCCGTACATTCTGTGCACGCGCGCCGACGGCACGCCGTGGCCGGCGCTGCATACGTCCTTCCACGAGGAAGTCATTTCGTGGGGCGTGCTCATCCCGTGGATCACCATCACGTACTCGCACGGCGCGGAAGAAATCGCCCGCACGCTCGACGCGCTGCAGCACGGCATGCGCAAGATCCGTCGCGCGATCGATGACGGCTCGGTCGAGCGGTCGTTCCTGGGCGAAGCCGTGAAGCCGGTGTTCCGTCCGTTCAACCGGTGCTGCCAGAGCAAGTGCGGACGGCTGTACACCGACGCGCCGCGTCTCGCCTGCTGCACCGACGACGGGGACGACGCATGATCGGAGCTGTCGTCCAGGCGCGCATGGGTTCCACCCGGCTGCCCGGCAAAGTCCTGATGCCGGCAGCCGGGAAGCCGCTGCTCGCGCACCTGCTCGAGCGGCTCGGCCGCGCCCGCACGCTCGAGACGATGCTCGTCGCCACGTCCGACGACGCGCGCGACGATCCCATTGCCGTCCTGTGCTCGTCGTTAGGCGTACCGGTGTTTCGCGGCAGCGAGCGCGATGTCCTCGACCGATATTACCAGGCCGCGCGCGGCGCCGGCATGGACCTCGTCGTCCGGATCACGGCGGATTGCCCGCTCGTCGATCCCGCGATCGTCGACGCGATGGTGCAGTACGCGGTCGAGCACCGCGGTGAGTTCGACCTCGTCACCAATCGGCGCCCACTCACGTTCCCGGACGGATTGGACCTGGACGTCATCCCAATCGACGCGCTCGCCGACGCGTGGCGCGAGGCGCGCGAGCCGATGCAGCGCGAGCACGTCATCCCATGGTTCTGGGATACGGGCCGACGGCTGCACAATCTCGAGCACCCGGCCAATCTGTACGCCGAGCATCGGTGGACGCTCGACTACGCCGAGGACTACGCGCTCATCCGCCGCGTGCTCGAGGAGCTGACGCCCGTGTTCGGATCGGCATTCACGATGGACGACGTGCTCGGCTTCATGGCCGACCACCCGGAGGTCGCGCGCTCGAATGCGCAGTACATCACCGTGCAACCGGTGGCGCCCACGGGTCGCATGCTCTCCATGACGGCCGCCGGGCGCGCCCAACCGATAGCCAGCAGCCGCGGCGCCTGAACATGCCCCCATCCTTCGACTACACGCGCGACGAGCTGATTCACGCGCTGCGCGCGTCGGGGCTCGGTCCCGGCGACATCGTTTTCGCCCACATCGGCCTCGATACGCTCGGCCGCGCCGATGGCTGCCTAACGGACGAGGATACGAGCGCCATGCTGGCGGGCGCCTTCGAGGCCGTGCTGGGGCCCACCGGCACGCTCCTCGTGCCGACCTACACGTTCTCGTTCTGTCGCCAGGAATCGTTCGACGTCCAGCGCACGGCGACGCAGGGCGGCCCGTGGAGCACGTACGCGCCGTTCCTCGAGTACTTCCGGCTCCTGCCCGAGACGGTGCGTTCCGCCGACCCGATTCACTCGGTCGCCGGCCGCGGCCCCTTGGCCGCCGCGCTGCTGCGCGACCTCCCGCCGACGTGCTTCGGCCCCGGCAGCGTGTTCGACCGATTGCACGCCGCCGGCGGGAAGGTCTGCACCGTCGGAGTCGGCCTGAGCGAAGCCAGCTTCCAACACTTCGTCGAAGAATCCGTCGGCGTGCCGTTCCGCTTCAAGAAGCTCTTCACCGGTGTCATTCGCGACAACGGACACGAGCGCAAAACCGGTTGGGTGTTCAACGTCAGGATCCTCGGCGATCAGAGCGAGCCGCACCTCACGCGCTTGGAGACGGCGGCGACGGCGGCGGGCATCTGCCGCGTGGCCAACGTTGGGCGCGATGCGATTCGCTCCGCCGAATGCCAGCCGTTGCGCGAGTTGATCCTGCACAATCTCGCACGCGATCCATGGTTCACCGCGCGCGGACCGGCCGCCGATCCGATCGCGCTCGAGACGCAGCGCGTGCCGCCCCGTCGCTTCGACATTCGCATGCCGGAGTCGGCGACAATTCCACAGATGATCGACGCGCTCTGGCGCGTGCCGCGCGACATCATCTCCGACGGCTACGACGCCGCGCTCGACGCGCTTGCCACGCAGGTGCCGATGACGGTGCACGAATACCCGAGCGGCAGCGAGTGCTGGAGCTGGATCGTGCCGGAGAAATGGACGTGTCACGAGGCGTACCTCGAAACGCTCGACGGGCACCGCCTCTTTTCCTACAGCGACCACCCGCTGCACGTGGTGTCGTATTCGCTGCCGTATCGCGGCGTCGTGTCGCGCGAGGAACTGCTGCGACACCTGCACGTAGATGAGAAGCAGCCGGATGCGGTGCCGTTCATCTTCAAGTACTACGAGCGCGACTGGGGTCTCTGCTGCAGCAAAACGCTGCGCGATTCCCTAACGGACGCCGAGTATCGCGTCGTCATCGACACGAGCTTCAGTTACGGCACGCTGAAAGCCGGCGAAGTGATCGCACGCGGCGCGAGCGATGAAACCATCGTGCTCTGCGCGCACCTGTGCCACCCGGGCATGGTCAACGACGACCTCACAGGTGTCGTCGTCGGCATCGATGTCATGCGCGCGCTCCTGGCGCGCCGCAATCTGCGCTACACCTATCGCTTCGTCATCATTCCGGAAACGATCGGCACCGTCGCATACCTGAGCCGCAACGAGAATCTGATCCCGCAGCTCAAGGGCGGTCTGTTCCTCGAGATGCTTGGACTGGAGCACCCCCACGCGCTGCAGCTCTCGTTCACCGGTACCACCGACGTCGACGATTGCTTCACGGCGGCGCTGCGCGCCGGCGATCCGGAAGGTTGGACGGGCGCATTTCGCACCGTGATCGGCAACGACGAACGGCAGTACAACGCGCCCGGCGTGCGCGTCCCGATGTTGTCGCTCTCGCGCGTGCTGCGTCCGAATTCGCCGAACTGGCCGTACCGCGGGTATCACAGCACGAACGACACGCCGGAGATCACGTCTAACGCACGCCTCGCGGAATCGCGCGACCTCGTGTTGGGCATGATCGATGCGCTCGAGGCGAACGTGATCCCGGTCAATGTCTTCAAGGGCGAGGTCTTCTGCTCGCGCTTCGGCGTGCACGTCGACTTCTACACCAATCCGGAGGGCAACAAAGCGCTGTTCGATATCCTGTTCCTCGTCGACGGGACGCGGTCGATCGCGCGCATTGCATCCGAGTGCGGCATTTCGTTCGAGGCCGCGCGGGCAACGATCGAGGAGCTGCACCGGCGCGGCGTGGTCCGTCTCGATGGGCCAGGTGCGAGCGTCGAGCCGGCGAGGAAAGCGGCGCGCGCGACGACTGACCATCGGGGCGCGGGTCGGAGGCAGCCGGCGTGATGCCGGGGCGACGCCAGGAGGCAATCGACGACCGCGTGCAGCGGTGTTGATTCGTCGCAACAGAGAGTTGGACAGTCGTTTGCGCAACGCCGTCGTGAGCTCTGTGAATCAGCTATATAAGTCGTTCTGCAGCAATAGGATGCTTTGCCACGCCCGAGTCGACGGATCGGTGCCTCCTCGTGCCCGTATCTTGCGCCTGCCATGGGCGCGCACACCGACACGACTCGCAGGTGGAGACGGTCTCGGCTCGGTACGCATCGCCGTACCGCGCTATCCTGAAAACCGAGGATGGCAACGCAGAGTGATGGAAGTACCGTCTGATTGTGGCAGCCTCATGTATGATGGATGTCTTCGCACGGGATCTTCGGTGAGCACGCGATGAACTGTCTGGCCATCATTCCCGCCCGCGGCGGATCGAAGGGCGTACCCAGGAAGAACATCCGCCTGCTGGCCGGCCATCCGCTGCTGTCCTACAGCATCGCGCACGCGCGTGCGACGCCGGAGATCAATCGCATCGTCGTGTCCACGGATGATCCGATGATTGCGCGCGTCGCCCACGAATGCGGCGCCGAGTCGATCGTGCGTCCCGCGGAAATCAGCGGCGACACGGCGACCAGCGAATCCGCGCTCGTACACACGCTCGACCATCTGCGCGACAGCGAAGGCTACGAGCCCGATCTGGTCGTGTTCCTCCAGGCCACGTCGCCGCTGCGTCGCGCCGACGACATCTCGATGGCCATTCGCACGCTGCTCGAGGAGGAGGCGGATTCGCTGTTTTCCGCGTGCCCGATGCACGGATTCGTGTGGCGCCGCGAGCGTGGCGCCGGCGAGTGGGGCTCGCAGACCTACGACTACCGCCATCGCCAGCGCCGCCAGGACGCACCCGAAGACGTGGTCGAGAACGGATCGATCTACGTGTTCCGGCCGTGGGTCCTGCGCGAGCTCGGCAATCGGTTAGGCGGAAAGATCGCGGTGCACTTCATGGACGCGGCGGAGTCGGTGCAGGTCGACACGCCGGCGGATCTCGAGCTGGTGGAACACCTGCTGTCGCGCCGGCGCGCACCGGCGAACGCGGCGGAGCTCGGACGCGTGCGCCTGCTCGCGCTCGACTTCGACGGCGTCCTAACGGACAACCGCGTGCACGTCAACCAGTCGGGCGAGGAGGCGGTGGCGTGCCACCGCGGAGACGGTTGGGGCATCGCGCGCCTGCGCGAGGCCGGCGTGCCGATCGTGGTGATCTCGACCGAGACCAACCCCGTGGTCGCTGCGCGGTGCCGCAAACTCGGCATCGATTGCACCGACTCCTGCGATGATAAGGTCGGGGCGTTGACATCGATCGCCGCCAAGCTTGGCGTCGGCGCCAACGAGGTGGCCTACGTCGGGAACGACGTGAACGACCTGGCGTGTCTGCGCTGGGTCGGCCTGCCGATCGCCGTCGCCGACGCGGAGCCCGAAGTGCGGGCGGCCGCCCGTCTGGTGACGACGCGCCCCGGTGGACACGGCGCGGTGCGCGAGGTAGCGGACTGGATCCTAACGACGCGGACACGGCGCGACGCACTGTCGCACGATGCGCCCGCGTCGACTCGTGGAGGAGTGCGATGACTTCGACAGTGAAGATCGGCGATCGTCTCGTCGGCGACGGCGAGCCGTGCTACGTGGTGGCGGAAATCGGGATCAACCACAACGGAGACGTCGACATCGCGCGCCAACTGATGGCGACGGCCAAGCGCTACGGGTGCGACGCGGTGAAGTTCCAGAAGCGCACGCCCGAGCTGTGCGTGCCGCCCGAGCAGCGCAACCTCATGCGCGAGACGCCGTGGGGCATCATGACGTACCTCGAATACCGGCACCGCGTGGAGTTCGCGCGACCCGACTACGAGGAGCTCGATGCGTATTCCAAGAAGCAGCGCCTGGCGTGGTTCGCGTCGTGCTGGGACGAGGCGTCGGTGGACTTCGTCGAGCAGTTCGCGCCGCCGTGCTACAAGATCGCGTCCGCTTGCCTGACTGATGACAACCTGCTGCGCCATCACCGGCAGTACGGGCGCCCGATCATCCTCTCGACCGGCATGAGCACCGTCGAGCAGATCGACCACGCGGTCGACGTGCTGGGCACCGATCATCTGGTCCTCATGCACTCGACCAGCTCCTATCCGGCCAAGATGGACGAGCTCAATCTCCGCTGCGTGCCGGCGTTGAAGGAGCGGTACGGCGTGCCGGTCGGCTATTCGGGTCACGAAGTCGGTCTGGTGCCGACCGTGGCGTCGGTGGTCCTCGGCGCCTGCATGGTCGAGCGCCACATCACGCTCGATCGCGCGATGTGGGGCAGCGACCAGGCCGCGAGCGTCGAGCCGCAAGGCGTGCAGCGCCTGGTGCGGGACATCCGCGCCGTGGAAGAGTCGTTAGGCGACGGCCGCAAACGGGTGTACGACAGCGAGCTGCCGCTCATCAAGCGCTTGCGTCGCGTCAACGGCGACAGCCCTGCCGCCGCGCCCAACGCAGCGAGCCAGGCGTAAGGATGATGACCGAGCAGCGCCGGCGCACGCCGGTCCGCGTGTCATGACGACGACCGACGCGAAGCCGTATACGTTTTTCCGCGCGCTGGGCGTCGGCGTGCGCTCGTTGCGCTCGCACCCGCTCATGGCAACGCTGCTGCTTGCCGCGACCGTGTCGCAGGGCACAATGCAGGGCCTCATCGTGTGGGCGCTCCGCAAGGTCCTCATGATGTTCGGCGAGGGGAAGGGTGGCAGCGCCACGTTGTTGGTCGGCGGTGCCGGCGTCATCTTCGGGCTGTGGACCGTTCGCGTCGCCATGACGTACGTGGGCGAACAGGTATCGGTCCGCCTCGCACACCGCGTCGAGATCGATTCGATGCGCGATGTGCTCCGCAAGCTGCTCACACTGTCCGTGCGGTTCTTCGATCGCAGCAGCCAGGGCGATCTGGTGATGTCGTCGTACGACGACCTCAAGGGCATTCGAACCGTCACGCTCGACCTCAGCATCATCCTGCTCGCGTTATCACGGCTCGCCGGATTGGCAATCGTCGCGTGGGTGTTGAGTCCAAAGCTCGCGGTGATCGGCCTCGTGGCCGTGCCGATCGGCATGCTGCCGGTGTACTTCCTCGGACAGCGCATCACGAAGGCCGCGAGCTTCGAGCGCAGCGCGATGGCGACGCTGTTCGACAGCTTCCTGCAGGTGTCGTCCGGCGTGCGCGTGATCAAGGTGAACCGCGGCGAGTCGCGCGTGATCGAGCGCGCCGACGCGATCGGACACGACCTGTTCCACCACGTCGTTAGGCAGGCCGACGCGAACAACCTCGCGCGCCTGCTGCTCGAGTCCGTGTCCGGCATCGGCCTCGTGGCCGTGCTCATCGTGGGCGGCCGCGACGTCGCCGTCGGCGCCCTGTCCTGGCAGTCGCTGCTCAGTCTACTCATCGCCGTCATGGCGGTGTACGCGCCCGTGCTCAACCTGCTCACGGTGTACGGCTCGGTGCGCAAGGTGATTCCCAATCTCGAACGCACGCGCTCGATTCTCGATCTCAAGGCCGAGCTCCCCGATGCGCCGGGCGCGCAGTCGCTGCACCATGCGCCCGATCGCATCGTGCTCGAGGATGTGAGCTTCGCCTACGACGGCCACCTGGTGCTCGATTCGATCAACGCCACGTTCCACCGCGGCGAGACGATCGGCATCGTCGGTCCATCGGGCGCGGGCAAGACGACGCTCATGGCGCTCATGCTCCGCCTGTACGACCCGAACAGTGGCCGCATCACGTTCGATGGCGTGGACCTGCGCAACATCAAGCACGCCGATTTGATGGACCAGAGCGCGATCGTGCTCCAGGAGCCGTTCCTCTTCCTCGACACGATCGCGAACAACATTCGCATCTCGCGGCCCGACGCGTCGATGACGGAGGTGGCCGAGGCGGCGCGCGCGGCCAACGTGCACGACGAAATCGAGCGGATGGAGCGCAGCTACGAAACCATGCTCGGTCGCGCCCGCGATGCGCGTGGCGTGTCCACGGGGCAGAAGCAGCGGATCTGCATCGCGGCCGCTCTGCTCAAGAACGCGCCCTTGTTGTTCCTGGACGAAGCCACGAGCAGCCTGGACGCCGTGAGCGAGCGGCGCTTCCAGAGCGCGCTCGAGCGCCTCATGCAGGGTCGCACGACGTTCATCATTGCGCACCGTCTGTCCACGCTGCGCCATGCCGATCGCATCATGGTGATGGAGCACGGACGCCTCGTGGGTTTCGACACGCACGAAGAACTGATGCGCAGCTGTGACGTGTATCGTCGCCTGTGGACGTACCAGATGGGCGGCGCCACCATGGATCGCCTCGAGCCGGTGGAGTTGTGACGATGCATCGTCTCGCCGAACCGCGACGCATTCTCGTCGACTGCGGCGACTACGAGCTCGGCAACCTGGGCGACGTGGCCATGCTGCAGGTGACCGTGCAGCGCTTGCGCGAGCATTTTCCGACCGCGTCGATCGATGTGATCACCAAAGATCCGGCTGCGCTCGCACGCCACTGTCCGGGCGCACGAGCCGTTTCCTACAACGGTCGTCAGCTCTGGTTCGGGCGCGGCATGCTGCTGGGCCGAGCGGATCGTGTGCTCCAGCGCACGTCGCTGTTTCGCGAGGCCGGCGTGGAAGGCGCGATGCGGCGCCACTGTGAGCCCGTGCTCGAACGGCTCGTTCGAGCGAGACTGGGACGCGGGAGCGCTGATCTCGAGGCGTTCACCACGTTCATGGCGGCGCTGCGCTCTGCCGACGCGGTGGTCGTGTGCGGCGCCGGCGGCGTCACCGATCACGCGCGCAAGTGGGCGCTGCCCGTGTTGGCGTTGCTCGAGCACGCGCACCGGCACGGCGTTCCGACGGCGATGTTCGGCCACGGACTCGGTCCGCTCACCGACCGCGATCTCACTCGCGTCGCGGCGCGTGTGCTGCCGACGCTCGATCTGTTCGCGCTGCGCGAAGGCCGCGCCGGTCCGTCGATTGCGCGTGCACTGGGCGTCGATCCGGCGCGCCTCATGGTCACCGGCGACGATGCGATCGATCTCGCGCACGCCGAGCGTCCCGAGTCGTTAGGCGAATGCGTGGGCGTCAACCTGCGCGTCGCGCGCTCGGCGGATGTGGACGAGCGGTACATCGACATGATCGGCCGGGTCGTCTCGGGATTTGCCGCGGCACACGACGCACCGCTGGCCGCGCTGCCGATCGGGCGCGGTACGGCATCCGATGATGTCCGCACGATCCAACGCATGCTCGCGACCGCCGATGGCGCGACGATCATCGAGCGGCCGCTCGACACCACGCAGGCGCTGATCGAGCAGGCAGGCCGTTGCCGCATCGTGGTCACGGGTGCGTATCACGCCGCGGTATTCGCGCTCGCGCAGGGCGTGTCGACCGTGTGCGTGGCGCGGTCCAACTACTTCCGAGAAAAGCTGCTCGGTCTCGCGGCACAGTTCGGCGTTGGATGCAGTGTGATCGATTTGTCTGCCGACGATGTGGCCGGTCAGCTCGAGCGCGCGATGGAGCAGGCGTGGCAGTCCGCGCCGGCGGTGCGTCAATCGCTGCTCGACGCCGCGTCGCGCCAGCTCGCGGCGAGCCGGAGCGCCTATCGGCGCTTCTCCGATTTGCTCGCCGAGCGCGCGATGCGCGGCGGCGCACGCGGTGCGCGCATCTCGGCGCCGCACGACCTCGCGCCGATCGTCGTTGCCGGCACGCCCGCCGGGGGGAGCAAGTGATTCGCCCGCCGGTGCCGTCGATCGCGCCGCACCGCTTTCTCTTCGCGGTGCCTAACCACCACCGCGACCTGGAGGGACACGCGCTCGTCGCGTACCACCTGGGCCGGCGCCACGGACACGAGGCGACGTTTACCAACGTTCCGAGCCTCGAGGATGCCGTGCTCGCGGTCGCGCCCGACGTCGTGGTGCTCGACCGCGTGGACACGCGAGCGCCGATCGCGCGGTTGGCCAAGTCGTTAGGCATGAAGATCGCGCTGTTGCCGACCGTCGGCTTCACGCAGGATACCACCGAGATCGAAGCGCGGCGCGCCGGGAAAGACCTCGCGTCCGAGCGGCTGATCGACTGCTGCCTCGTGTGGGGAGACTACGCGCGGCGCATGCTGCTCGAGAGCCGCGCGCTGCCCGAATCCACGGTCCACACCGTGGGATGTCCGCGGTTCGATGCCTACAGCGAGCCGTACCGCTCGCTCGCCGAACCACGCCAATCGCTGGCGCCGGCGCTCGAGACGGCGGATGCCGATGCGCCGTTGATCGTCTGGGCGACCAACACCTATTACGTGCGCACGCGGGACCGGGAAAACACCGTGGCGAGCGCGGTCGCGTCCGGTGTACCCGAAGCAGAGATCCGCGGACAGCTCGCCGACGAGGAAACCGCGTTCAATGATCTGACTGCCGCGATCACCACGCTGGCGGACCGTCATCCAACCTGGCGCTTCCTCATCAAGCTCCATCCGGCCGAGACGCCCGCGCCGTACGCGGCGATCGCGGCGCGTTCGCCTAACATTGCCCTCGCGTCGAACGCGCGCATTCGCGACGTGCTGCACCATTGCACGGCGCTGCTGGCCAATACGTCGACGACGGCGACCGAGGCCTGGATGCTCGACAAGCCGGTGTACGAGGTCATGTTCGGGACGTATCACGTCCCGGCACCGGCGAGTTATCTGGCCGGCAATCACATCGTGCGGTCGATCGACGAGCTCGACGCGTCGCTGACCGACTGCGTCGAGTCGCCCGAGGCCGCGATCTCCGAGCAGCAGCGCGCCGCCCGCACGACGTTTCTCGAAGACGTCTATTTCCGGATCGATGGGCGGTCTGCCGAACGATGCGCGGCTCAGCTGCACGCCCTGGTGGCCGCGGAGCAGCGCCCCGAGGATCGAGCCGTGATGCGCGCCTCGGCCGCCGTGCTGCGCGCCGAACGCCGGCAGGCCATGCGGCGGCGGCCGGGCGCGCGCATCAAGGCGGCGTTAGGCATCTCGGATGGCGTCACGCTACGCATTTGGCGGCGCGAGTTCTGGCGCCAGTTCGCGAATCACAGCTGGCGCAGCCCATGGGTCGAGCCGATCACCATCGAGATGGTCCGCGCGCACTTCGATCGCTTCGACCGCGTCCATCCGCGCGCGGCCACGACGACCGGCGCGACGATGCCGCCGTCCGCGCTGTTCACGCGCAACGCCGTCCGCACGCCGCGCCGTTAGAACGCAAGACGGTTTCTGACCTGGTTTCACGAGGGACGCCATGCCGTTGCCGAATTTCGTCATTGTGGGTGAACGCAAGAGTGGGACGACCGCTCTGTGCCATTGGATGGCACATCCGGACGTCTACATGCATCCCCGCGAGGACATGAACTACTTCATCGAAGACGAAATCCTCGTGACGACCACCTGGCGCGACGGACCCGCGGATCCGCAGCGCTGGGAGCGCACCCACTCGGCCGAGCAGTACGCCTCACTGTTCACGGAGGCCGAAGGACAGCGCGCGATCGGCGAAAAGAGCGCCGACCTCTTGTTCTGGCGTCCGACGCACGAGCGCATGGTGCGGCTGCTGCCCGATGCAAAGTTCATCGTGCTCCTCCGGGATCCGGTGAAGCGCGCCTGGTCGCACTACCTGGATGAGTTGGCCAAGGGCGACGGTCGCGAAGCCCTTCCGTTCGACGATGCGCTCGCAGCGGAATCTGAACGGTCGGCGCGCAGCGCGTACGCGCGTTTGCATCTCTCGTATCGCGCCCGCGGATACTACGACGACGTGATGCGCGATTTCCTTGCGCACGTGCCGCGCGAACGGTTGCTCGTCCTGACGCTCGAGCAAATGGGCGCGGCACCGCGCGAGACCCTCCAAGCCGTCTACCGGTTCATCGGCGTGGACCCGAATGTCGGCCTCGAGCTAGCGGGAACCCGGCACAACGAAGCGGGCGACACCAACGTGCCGCGCCGTTGGGCGCGGTGGCCTGTCGTTAGGCCGATCGCGGGCGCCTA
>DASYXE010000598.1:0-5569 GCA_035935375.1 Gemmatimonadaceae bacterium
CGCAGCGGAATCGGAACGGTCGGCGCGCAGCGCCTACGCGCGTTTGCACTTGTCCTATCGCGCCCGCGGATACTACGACGACGTGATGCGCGATTTCCTCCGGCACGTGCCGCGCGAACGATTGCTCGTGCTGACGCTCGAGCAAATGGGCACGGCACCGCGCGAGACACTCCAAGCCGTCTACCGGTTCATCGGCGTGGATCCGAATGTCGGCCTCGAGATGGCGGGAACCCGGCACAACGAAGCGGGCGACACCAACGTGCCGCGCCGTTGGGCGCGGTGGCCTGTCGTTAGGCCGATCGCGGGCGCCTACCACCGCCTGAGCGCCAGGCTGATCGAGCGATTGCTGTCCGATCCGGTGCGCCGCCAGCGCGCCAAGAACGCGGCCTACCTGCCTTTCCTGCAGTCGGGCAGGCGGCTCAAGATGTCTCCGGAAACGCGCCGAGCGTTGGCAAGCGACTTCACGCCGCACGTGCGCGCGCTCGAGGAGCTGCTCGGTCGCGAGTTTCCGGAGTGGACGAGCACCGCCCGGTCCGCCGAACCCGGACACGCCGCGCGATGACACGCGTACCTGACCGTCCGCGCATCGCGACGCTCCTGCCCTACGTCTGGAGCGTCCGCAATGTCGTGTACGGTGGTGTGCTCGACCGGCTCGCCGCGGCCGGCGCGGACGTGCACCTCGTGATGCGCCACGGCGCGCCGCCCGCGGATCATCCGGCTGCGCCGCGGTTCGCAGCCGCGACCCAGATCCACGAGATGCTCGAGCTGCCCGCGCGACCCATTCGCGGTAAAGCATTGCTCGACGCCGTGATCCGCAGCGGATTCAATCGGCGCTACGACATTGCCAGCTATCCGATCTATCGGCGCTGGTACGAGCGCGATTGGACACCAGCGCACCGTGCGCGTGCAGCCGGCATCGAGATGCTCGGTGCCGTTGCCCAACGGACGCCGATGTTGAACGGCTTGTGCCGCCTCGTCGAACGGCGCTACCGCGAGGCGCACGACGTCACGCGCGTACGCGAACAACTGGCGCGCATCGCGCCGACCATGGTGTGGTCGACGTTCTGCGTCACGCCCTTCGAGTATCCCTACTATCTCGCCGCGCGCGATTTGGGGATTCCGGTCGTGACGTCGATTCTCAGCTTCGACAATCTCACGAGCCGCAGTGTCATTCCGCCGTACGATCACTATTTCGTCTGGCACGAGGGCATGCGCGCGCAGCTCCTGCGCCTGTATCCGGAGACGCCGCGCGATCACGTGACCGTCACCGGCACGCCGCAATTCGATTTCCACCGCGACCCGGCCTATCGCCGCCCGCGTGGCGAGACGCTCGCATCGTTAGGCGTTCCCGCGGATGCGCGATACGTGCTCTACGCCGCGAGCTTCGTCGGGTTGGCGCCCGATGAACCGGAGCTCGTGCGCCGCATCGCGGAGTGCATGCAGCGGGTGCCGGCGCTGCGCGACCTGTGGCTCGTCGTGCGGATTCATCCCCTCGAGACGCGCGAGCGCTGGCGCCCGGTCACCGACGTCTTCCCCAACGTCGTCGTCCAGACCGCGTGGGAAACGCCGCCCGATCCAGACGGGTGGACGTTGTCCACGCCGGCTGACCAGGCACGACTCGTGAGCGCGCTCGCGCACGCCGAGATGTGCGTCAACGTCGCATCCACCATGACGCTCGACGCGGCGCTCCTGGATCGTCCCGTCATCGGCATCGACTTCTCGAGCGAGACAGACGCGCCGCGGGGCATCATGTACGAAGAGTACGGCGTCGAGCACTATCGCCCACTCGTGGACCGGGGAGGCCTGCGCGTGGCGAAATCATGGACCGAGCTGGCGGCGCTCATGGAGAGCGCCGTCGGCGATCCCGGCCGCGACCGGATGCAGCGCGCCCAGATGGTCGAATACGAATGTGGCCGCGCCGACGGCCGCGCGGCCGAGCGCCTGACGGCTGCGCTGTTGCGCACGGCTGGTCATACGACGCCGGCGGCGATGCTGGAGCACGCCTCCGCCGGTACTGCGACGACTTGGGAATAACCGAGGGCGATACTGTGACGAACGCGAAGTCCATGCTCATCACCGGCGGCGCCGGATTCATTGGATGCCACGCCGCGACCCACTACGCCGAGCGCGGTTGGCGCGTCACGGCGTTCGATGACCTGTCGCGGCGGGGCAGTGACATCAATTGGGATCACCTGCAGCGGCGCGGCGACGTGCGGTGCATCCGCGGCGACGTGCGGCAGCCGGCGGATCTCGATCGCGCGTTCGGCAAGGCGGGCGGCGTCGACGCGGTGCTCCACCTCGCGGCCCAGGTCGCGGTCACCACCTCGGTCACCGACCCGCGCCACGACTTCGAGGTCAATGCGTTAGGCACGTTCAATGTGCTCGAGGCCGTGCGGCGTCACGCGCCGGGCGCGGGCGTCGTGTACGCGTCCACGAACAAGGTGTACGGCGGACTCGAGCACCACGACGTGATCGAACGCGACGGCCGCTACGATTTTGCGTCGTTGCCGAGCGGCGTGAGCGAGGCCGAGCCGCTCGACTTCCATTCGCCGTACGGATGCTCGAAGGGCGCCGCGGACCAGTATGTGCGCGATTACTCGCGCATCTATGGACTGCGCTCGTTCGTCGTCCGCCAGTCGTGCATCTATGGCACGCGCCAATTCGGCGTCGAGGACCAGGGCTGGGTGGCCTGGTTCACGATCGCGTCCGTCCTCGGATTGCCGACGGCCATCTACGGCGACGGCAAGCAGGTGCGCGACCTCCTCTGGGTCGACGACCTCCTCGGCCTCTACGACCTCTGCCTCGAGCGCGGCCGGCCCGGCTCGATCTACAACGCCGGCGGCGGCCCCGGCCATCGCGCGAGCGTGCTCGAGGTGTTGGGCGAGCTCGAGCGCCAGTTAGGCAGGCCGATTCCGCGCTCGTTCGCCGATTGGCGGCCCGGCGACCAACGCGTGTTCTACAGCGACAACCGCAAGGCCACCGAGGAACTGGGATGGGCGCCGCGCACCGGCGTCCAGGCGGGCATGGAGCAGCTCGTCGCCTGGGTCAACGAACACGCGTCGGCCATCGCCCGGGCGCGCGCGGCCTGACGACTGATCGCGCCATGCGCATCGTTGCGGTGCAGACCGGCCTGTCGCCCAAGTCCGTCCTCGGCGGCACGATCACCGATCGCGAGTTTCTCACCCGCATCGCGGATCGCGGTGTCGATGTCCACGTGTTGGCGGAGCACGGCGAGCCGATCGTGGAGCACCCCAACTTCACCCCGCACACCTGGCGCCGCCGGCTGCGCAAGAAGCTGCCGTACATCGGGAACGTGGATGTGGCGCTCGATCTTCGTCGGCTGCTCAAACGCCTGCCTCCGGTGGACTGGATCCGCTTCAACAATCCCTACTCCGTTGGAATCGGCGCGCTGACGTCGAGCGCCGGCCACCCGATCTGGGGATCGTACCTCCATCTCGAGAATCGCCCCTTCTGGCGCATGGTCGACCGATGGCTGCCGGCGCGATGCGACTTGATCACGTGTCTCTCGCCCGACACGCGCGAGGATCTCGTCCGTGCGTGCCCGCGTGCGGATCACGATCGGACGATCATCGTCCCCATGGGCATCGACGCCGCGCGCTTCGATCGCGCGCGCCCGCGCCGTGCCGCCGTACGGGCTCGGTTAGGCATCGCGCACGATGAGGTGCTGGTGCTGTTCGTGGGCGTGCTCTCGCGGCGCAAAGGCATGAGCGACCTCGTCGCCGCGTGGCGCAAGATCTCTCGGACCTCGGGCGCCCGGCTGCTGATCATCGGCAAACCGGTCGAGGCCGATCAAGCGGCGCTGGTCGCCGAGCTCGCGGCCGCAGACCCGCGCGTGCGACACCTGCCGGGCGTGCCCTACGAGGACATGCCGGATTATTTCGTGGCCGGAGACGTGTTCTTCTTCCCGAGCCACCTCGAGGGATACGGCATCGTGGTCGGCGAAGCGATGGCCAGCGGGATGCCGGTCGTGACGACGCGTGCGAAGGGCATCCGCGGCGTCATCGCGGAAGGCGAAACGGCGCTCGCCTGCGACGTCGGTGACGTCGACGCGCACGCCGAGCACCTGCGTCGCGTCATCCAGGACGAGATGCTCCGCCGGCGGTTAGGCGAAGCCGGCCGCCGTCGCATTGCGACGCGCTTCGCGTGGGACGGGATCATCGATCGCCTCATGCTCGCGTTGGAGCAACCCATGCGCGCGGGCTCCGCCGCATGACAGCCGTGCTGGACGCGCATCCGATGCGGCGACTGAGCGGCTGGCGCGCCCCGGCCCCTGCGCGCGGCGGCCTTGCGGATTGCTCGCTCGTCATCCCGACCTACGAGCGCCCCGCCGCCATCACGACGCTGCTCGACGCCTTGCTGCCCCTCGCCGATACACCGGCCGACGTGGTGATCGTCGACGGCTCTCGTAGTCACGCCACTCGCGACGCGCTCGAAGCGTGGATCGCGACTCACGCACCCCGCTTCGACCTCTCGTACGTGCAGAGCCCAGCCGGCCTGACGCTGCAGCGCAACGTGGGCATCGATGCGTCGACCGGCGCGTTCGTGTACTACCTGGACGACGACTGCGTGCCGTTCCCCGGCTACTTCCAGGCAATTCGGGACGTGTACGCCGGCGACACGACCGGCAGCGTCGGCGCCGTAGCGGGGGCCATCGTGAACAACATGGGCGGGACGTTGGCGTGGCGCTGGCGGATGCGGTTCGCGCTCGGCCTCGCGCGGCGCGTGGATCCGGGTTCGTATCTGGCGAGCGGCGTGTCGGTCCCGATCACCAACGTGCCGGGCTTCACGGGTACGCGCCGTGTGCAGGTCGTACCGGGATGCGCCATGTCGTACCGGCGCGAAGCCCTGGAACGCCACCGCTTCTCGCTCTATTTCAGCGGCTACTCGCAGAGCGAGGACCTGGAAATGTCCTTGCGCTTGGGCCGCGAGTGGACCCTCCTCTGGTGCGGCGATGCGCACGTGTCGCACAACCATGCGCCGCAGGGCAGGCCGAACGCTGCGCGGAAAGGACGGATGGAAGTGCGCAACCGGTATTTCATCTGGAAGCGTTACGCGACGCCGGGCATGGTGGATTCCGTCAAATTCTGGCTCGATTTTGCCTACGGAATGGGCGTGGACGTCCTCGAGTTTGCCGCGCACCCGACCTCGGCGGCGCCGCTCCACCACGTGCGCGGCGTACTTGGCGGGTTGGTGAGTTGCATCACCGACCCCCCGCGGTACGACGAGCCGCCGGCGCGGCGCGAATACGAGGTCGACTTCGCCGCGATCGGCGGCGGCACTGCCTTTCCGTTAGGCGATGGACCGGGCGCCCGGCTGCACAGGGAATCCGCTCGGTGACCACGACAACGATCGTTCAGGCGTTCGAGCCGAACAGCGCCTGCGCGCCGTTGACGTTGGGCATCCCGGTGGTCGAGTACCTCGGTGCGGTCGGCCGCGGCGTGCCGGGCGCATGGGCGCCCTCCGGCGCCGCGCGGTGGTCGAGCGCCGATGAGCTGCTGCGATTCGGCCTCGCGTTAGGCACACTCGCGCTCGATGAGCACGCGGCGTC
>DASYXE010000599.1:0-1576 GCA_035935375.1 Gemmatimonadaceae bacterium
CCTTGCGCGACACCACGGCGTCGGCGCTCACTGCCCCGTCGTCGCGGCCGTTCCACCGGCGGCCAACACCAGTCGCCGGAGCTGCAGGATGATCGCCAGCCGCATCAACCCGCGCGGCGCGGCGAGTGAATCCAACTGCGCCAATCGGTCGGACGTCCACGTGCCCGCGGCCGGCTGGCCGCCGCCCAGATAGCGCAGCGCGTCGGCGCCGATCGCGCCGGCGGCCGCCAGCGCCGCGGCCGCGCTGTCGGCGTCCGTTAGGAGCGGCGCGCGCGTGCGCAGCGTCGCGATCTCGGGCGCGATCGCCTGCCAGTCCGCGAACATCGTCGCCAGCGAATCGCGCAGGCCGGGCGCGCGCGACGAATCACGGAACAACGTGTCGAGCAGCGCCGACAACGCGCGACCGCCGGCCGCGTCCGGCGTGACGATGTCGCCCGGCTCGACGAGCGGCGTGAACGCCGTTGGGCGGCGTGTGTGCATGCGTTGGCCGAGGCTCACCGGCTCCACGACCCGCTGCAGCGCGCGCAGCGGCGCGATGCGATCCGTCTGCGCGATCAGCCGCCACAGCGCGTCGGGTCCGGACAGATGGTGCACGCCGACATCCGCCAGCTCCACGCTCACCGCGGCGAGCCGCCGGTACATGTCGTTCCCGTTCACGACCGTCGCCGGCGACCACAACCGCTCGGCGATCGCGGCCGTGCGCGGCCAGATGCGCGAGTCGATCGTCTCCGGCGTCACCAATTCACCCCACATGCACGCCTCCCCGCCCAACACGCGCGCCACCTGCGCGCTGTCGAGATCCGAACCTGACGGAATCGGATCCACCGCATAGTGCTGGCCCGCGCTCGACATCGCGTCCAAGTAGTAGCCGGCGGAGAGTATTCCCGAGTAGCCTTGGGACGCCGCCGTAAACAGTGAGCCTTGGCCGCGCCACGACTGCACGACCACGTCGTGCGGAAGATCGGGATGCAGAATTTCATCCCAGCCCACGACGCGCTTGTGTTGGGCGGCGAGAATGCGCGTCAGCCGCCGGTTGAAGTAGGCCTGCAGCGCGGCGAAGTCGTTCAGTTTGTGACGCCGCATGAATCGGTGGATCGCCGTGTTCGACTCCCACGCGTGCGAATCCACTTCGTCGCCGCCGATGTGCCAGTACTTGTCGGGAAAGAGCGGCGCCATTTCCGCGATGAATCGCGTAATGAACGTGTAGACCGACTCGCGCGTCGGGTCGAACGCCGCTGCCGTGAACGTGTAATCGGTAGGTAGCGTGTATGGACCGGGCGAGCTCGCGAGCGATGGATAGCCGACGAACCAACTGATCGAGTGGCCCGGCATGTCGAATTCCGGCACGACACGAATGCCGCGATCGCGCGCATACGCGACGATCTCACGCACCTGCGCCTGCGTGTAGTACGAGCCCCCTGCGCCGAGGTCCTGCAGCTTCGGATACCGCTTGCTCTCGATCCTGAATCCCTGGTCGTCGCTCAGATGCCAGTGCAGCACGTTCAACTTCACGGCGGCCATGGCGTCGAGGTTGCGCTCGATGACATCGACCGGCTCGAAGTGACGAGACACATCG
>DASYXE010000600.1:0-4128 GCA_035935375.1 Gemmatimonadaceae bacterium
AAGGTCTCGACCGCGGCCTACGTGAACAGCTTGCTGCGGCCCGAGATCATTCGCGACCTCGATCTCGCCAGCCACGGCTTCGCGATGCTGCCGCGCGATCCATCGTCATTCACGCCGTTTCCCGATGGACGCTCCCTGTTACTGGGCCCCGATCGCGCGATGACCCAGCGCGAGATCGCGAAATTCTCGGAGCGTGACGCCGCCGCGTATCCGCAGTACGAAGCGATGCTCGAGCGCGTGGCCGACCTCATCGAGCCGACGCTCATGCAGCCCCCGCCGGCGCCCTGGTCCAACCGCCCGCGCGATCTCTTCGCCCTCGGCAAGCTCGGTTGGAACGTTCGCGCACTCGGCGCCGACGCGTCGCGCGCCATCGAGATTCTCACCGCCGACGCGCGCACGGTGCTCGATCGCTGGTTCGAGTCGGAGCAGCTCAAGGCCACGTTGGCAACCGACGCGATCATCGGCGCGTTCGCGTCGCCGTCGATGGCCGGCACCGCGTACGTGCTGTTTCATCACGTGATGGGAGAGTGCAACGGCGTCCGCGGCGTGTGGGGCTATGTGCGCGGCGGGATGGGCGGCATCACGCAGGCGCTCGCCCGCTCGGCTCGCGCGTCAGGCGTAGAGATTCGCCTCGACTCGCCGGTGTCGAAGATCGTCGTGCGCGACGGACGCGCGCGCGGCGTCGTGCTCGAGGACGGGATGGAATTCTCGGCGCACCAGATCGCGTCGAACGCCGACCCGAACGTCACGTTCCTCAAGCTGATGGACGAGCGCGATCTCCCGGCCGACTTCCGGCGCGCCGTGCAGCAGATCGACTACCGGAGTGCGTCGCTCAAGATCAACGTCGCACTGTCGGAGCTGCCGCATTTCTCGGCGCTGCCGTCCAGCGGGAGCGCGGCCGGACCGCAGCACCGCGGCACGATTCACATCTCGCCGACCCTCGACTACATGGAGCGCGCGTACGACGACGCCAAGTACGGGCGTCCGTCGGCGTCGCCCATTCTCGAGTGCACGATTCCATCGGCGGTCGACCCGAGCGTCGCGCCGCCGGGCGCGCACCTGATGACGATGTTCATCCAGTACGCGCCCTACGCGCTGCGCGAGGGAAACTGGGACGACCGCAAGGACGCGTTCGCCGACCGCTGCTTCGACATCCTCACCGAGTACGCGCCTAACTTCAAGCGATCGGTGATCGCGCGTCAGGTCCTGAGCCCGCTGGACCTCGAGCGCCGTTTCGCGCTCACGGGCGGCAACATCTTCCAGGGCGCGATGACGTTCCCGCAGCTGTTCTTCCTCCGCCCGGTGGCCGGGTACGCCGACTACCGGACGCCGGTCGAGAACCTGTACCTGTGCGGCGCCGCCACGCACCCCGGCGGCGGCGTCATGGGCGCGTGCGGCTTCAACGCCGCGCGGGAGATGCTGCGCGACGCCTAACGGTTAGTCGGCGACGCTCCGCCGCACCTCGTTGTCGAATGCCACCGACAAGCTCTCGCGCGCCGAATATGGACCGGGCGTGTACGCGGCCGACGACACGCCCAACTGGCTCAGCTCGCACACGTGCCAATCCTGCGCGTTGGTCATGTCCCAGAACGCGATGGCATCGTTGGCGTCGAACGAGGCGTCGGCAAATGACGCGGGATTGAACAGCCACTCGCACGTGACGCGCGTGCGATCTGGCGCCTGCGGCCACAAAGTGTGCGCCATCACGTAGTCGGGGTGCAGGCTGAGCAGCAGGTTCGGGAAAATCGAGTAGTAGTACACGCGCTGCATGTCCTCGCCGGGCAGATCGCCCACCGGAAGGCCGCACGCGCGCCCGCTCATGCTCATGCTCCCGCCCTCTTGCGCGATCACCATGAAGCCGCCGAGAAACGGCCCGTCGTACAGGTCGTTCTCGCCGCTGTTGGCCGGCGTAAGGCGCACGAGCGCCGGGTGCACCGGCGAACAGTGGTAGCACTCGGAGTAGTTCTGGTGAATGAGCTTCCAGTTGGCACGCACGTCGTACTCGATACGCCGTGCCGGAACGAGCGTCGGCAATCGAAAGCGTTCGAACCGCGCGATGACCGGAGCGAACGCGCTCGAGAAGGGCTCGGGATCGCGGCCGAAGTTGATGAACAACCAGCCTTCCCATTCGGCGATGGCCACGGGGTGCAGCGGCCAGTCGCTCTTGTCGAAGCCTTCGGTGCCGCTCATGTGCGGCGCGCCAATCAGGTTACCGTCCAGCGCATACGTCCACGCGTGATACGGGCATTGGATGCCCGAGTCGAAGTGGCCGCGCGCGTCCTCGCAAATGCGCGTGCCGCGATGCCGGCACACGTTGTGGAACGCGCGCGTCGCGCCGCTGTCATCGCGCGTGATGATGACGCTCTCCGTCCCCACGCCGCGCACGACGTAGTCGCCGCGCTGCGCCACATCGGATGCGCGACACGCGCACAACCATCGCGTGTGGAAAATCCGGTCGAGCTCGAGGGCGTACGTCACCGGCGACGTGTACCACGAGCCGGGCAGCGTCCGCGCGCCGTGCGTTGGGATTTCGGTCGCTCGCAAGAACGTGCTCACACGCATCCTCCTTCGTCGCCAGCGGGTGACGCTCCAATGTGGTCCGCCATCGGGCGTCGCGGCAACCGGTAGTGCATGTGTGTCGCACCCGCTAGACTATGGCGAGCCGGCCCTGCCCTTGTTCCTCGCGTTACTCGCACTCATGCCAGTCACGGACATCACGATTCTGCTCTTCCTCGGGGCACTCGCCGCCGGGTTGCTGGGCGCGCTCACCGGACTCGGAGGCGGCGCGATCATCGTTCCGCTCCTCACGATTCTCTTCCACGTCGACATTCGCTACGCGGTGGGCACATCGCTCGTGTCCGTGATCGCGACCTCCTCGGGCGCGGCGGCGGCGTATGTGAAGGAAGGCTACAGCAACATTCGCGTCGGCATGCTGCTCGAGATTGCCACGACGATCGGCGCCATCACGGGCGCGTTCATCGCGGGCCTCGTCTCGCCGACGGCGGTGGCCGTGATTTTCGGCATTGTCTTGTTGCACACGGCGTGGACGTCGACGCGCCCGCGCGTCGATCACATCTCGGGCGGTGCATCCGACCCGATCGCGCTCAAGCTCAGACTCGACTCGACGTTCCCCACGGCAAACGGTCCTCAGCACTACCAGGTGCAGCGGGTGCCGCTCGGCTTCGGGCTCATGTACATCGCGGGTGTGCTGTCGGGATTGTTGGGCATCGGCTCCGGCGTGGTGAAAGTGCTCGCGATGGATCGCGCCATGCACCTGCCGTTCAAGGTGTCGACGACGACGAGCAACTTCATGATCGGTGTGACCGCAGCCGCGAGCGCCGGAATCTATTTGCATCGCGGCTACATCGTGCCGGGCCTCGCCTTTCCCGTCATGCTCGGCGTGCTGGCGGGGGCGTTGGTTGGTGCGCGCATGTTACCGCACCTTCACGCGCAAAAGTTGCGCGTGGTATTCAGCTTGCTCGTCGCCGCGCTTGCGGTCGAGCTGCTGCTCAACGCGTTCACGGGAAAGATCTGAACATGAGCGTTCCGCATACGCTGATCACCGGCCACTCGACGGACGACGATCGCACCGAACAAGTCGTGGGTACCGTGTTGCGGTTGGGCGTGCTGATCGCGGCGGCCGTGACGTTGGTCGGCGGCGTGCTCTATCTGATGCAATCGGGAGCGACGCATCCCGACTATCACACGTTCCGCGGACAGCTTTCGCCGTTGCGTTCGTTGGCTGATGTGGCGCGCGGCGTCGCAGCCGGGAACGCCGAGGCCATCGTACAGGCCGGCGTGGTGCTGCTCATCGCGACGCCGATCGCGCGCGTGACGCTCACGCTCGTTGCATTTGCGATTCGCAAGGACCGGTTGTATGCGCTCATCAGCGCGCTCGTGCTCGCGCTGCTCGCGTACGGATTGTTAGGCGGCTGACGGATCGCGGGCGGGCGGCGACCGGGGCCGCCTCGGTCAGGATCCGGGCGCGATCGGCCGGGGTGGGCGGCTCGCGGCAATTCGTGCTTGAGTCGGAGGCGCGCCTGCGCCATCGTTGTGGCGCTCAAAGGGCGGCGGGCGGGACCATGCAGGCGCGCCCGTCCGTGCGGCGATAACTTACTGGTGTGCTCG
>DASYXE010000601.1:0-1759 GCA_035935375.1 Gemmatimonadaceae bacterium
CGATCTGTCGCTCGAAGTCCGCCACGCGTGCCGCCGGGTCGGCGACCTGTGATTCGAATTGGCGGACGTCGAGCTCCGAAATGAGTCCCTGTTGGAAGCGGCGTTGGGCGAGGCGCAGCGTCTCCCGCCGCGACTCCAGCGTGCGCCTCGAGATGTCGAGGTCGAGATCGAGCTCGCGCAGCTCGAGGTACGCGGTCGCGACATCGCTGATGAGCGTCAGCACGACGGCGCGGCGCGATTCCTCGGTGGCGAGCAAGTCTTCCTGCGCCGCTTGCGTGCTGCGGCGCAGACGGCCCCAGAAATCGAGCTCCCACGACACGTTGCCGGCAACCTGATAGAGGTCGAACGTGACCGGCACGCCGCCGAACGCGATGCGCTCTTTCCCGGCCGAACCGGTCGCCGTGATTTGCGGGAACAACGCACCTTTGGCCACGCCGTATTCGGCGCGGAACTCATCGATGGTCGCGATCGCCACACGCACCGTGCGGTTTTCGACGATCGCGGTATCGACGAGACGGCGGAGCACCGTGTCCTGCAGCAGCGCGAACCAGTCGATGCTGGTGGCGGTCGCCGTATCACCCGATGGCGACGGCGGCATCAGCCTCACCATGCTGTCGGCGAGCGGCATCGTGGAATCGCGCGCCGCGGCCGGAACGGTATCCGGGTGCGCCGCGATCGAATCGTAGAACGGCCGCAGCGTATCCTCGAGCGGCGACGGCGGACGCCAATCGTTAGGCGTGTCCACCGGCGGCCGGTGGTAGCCGGGTCCGACCGGGCATCCAAGGGAAGCAGCGGCGAGTGCGAGCGGCACGAGGAGCCGGCGCATCAGTCGCCCTCCGCCGGACGCGCCGGCGAAGGCTGCGATGCGGCGGTGGCCTGGTGCCCGAAGACGTGCTCGCTCGCGCGGCGAATGAGCGCGAAGAAGAGCGGGATGAACAGGATCCCGATCGACGTGGCGAACAGCATCCCGGCAAACACCGCGGTGCCGATCGAATGCCGGCTCACCGCGCCCGCGCCGCCGGCGATGACCAACGGAACGACGCCGAGGATGAACGCGAACGAGGTCATGAGAATCGGACGGAGACGTTCGCGTCCGGCTTCGACGGCCGCCTCGCGCACCGATTTGCCTTCGGCGCGCAGCTCGCTCGCGAACTCGACGATGAGGATCGCGTTCTTCGCGGCGAGACCGACCACCGTGATGATGCCGATCTGGAAGTAGACGTCGGACGGGATTCCGCGGAGCCACATGCCGAGGTAGGCGCCGAGCACGCCGAACGGCACCCCGAACAGGACGGCGAATGGAATCGACCAACTCTCGTACTGCGCGGCGAGCACCAGGAACACCATGATGATGCCTAACACAAGCACGAGCCCGCCGCCGGTCGACGTGCTTTCCTGGTACGACTCGCCGCTCAGCGCGCCGCCCGCGCCGAGCGCCGCGTACTTGCTCTGGAGCAACTGGTCGATTCCCGCGAGCATCTCGCCGGAGCTCTTCCCGGGGCCGGGCGAGGCGGTGATCAGGGCGGACGTGAATCCATCGAACCGCGTCACGATGTTCGGTCCGCTGCGGAATTTTACCGTGGTGAGCGACGAAACCGGAATCAACTGCGCACCGCCACCCCGCACGTACAGACCGCCGATGTCCTGCGGCTGTTCGCGATACGGTTCCTGCGCCTGGACCTGCACGCGATACGTCTTCCCGTACAGGTTGAAGTCGTTCACGTACAGCGTGCCGAGCAACGATTGCAACGTCTGGAAC
>DASYXE010000602.1:0-3116 GCA_035935375.1 Gemmatimonadaceae bacterium
GCGCCGGTCGTTCACGAGTTCCGCAGCCGCTACTATGCGGTAGAGATCGCGACACTCGAGCGGCTCCTTCTCGCGGCGGGGTTTACGGAGGTGGCGCGCCGCGACGAGGATTTCTTCCAGCCGCTGCTGGTGGGCGTCAATCCTACGGTTCGCTGACGAACGCTGGCGCGGTGGAGCGTGCCGGATCGCGCGGCCGGCGCATGGCACTCACGTCGCGCAGACCATCGATGTTGTTCCACTCCCTCAGGCGGCGTCGCCGCCGCTTCCCTCAGCGGAGCGCTTCCCCAAGCGAGCGCCAGCGAGCGCTTCCCCAAGCGAGCGCCAGCGAGCGCTTCCCCATTTCTCACCGACTGCTATCAGAATTTCTGACGCAGTTCGCTAGTCGATAGGTCAACGGTCACGCACCATCACATGCACGACGCAATGGAGGCTTCATGACCAGGATGCGCACGGTACTGATTGGCGTGGCCCTCACGATGGGGATCGCGACGGGTGCGTTCGCCCAGGGGGGCGGCGGCGGGGGCGGAGGACAGGGTCGCGGCGGTGGGATGATGACGATGCTGATGAATGGCATCACCCTCACCGACTCGCAGAAGACCCAGGTTCAGGCGGTGGAGGACAAGTACGCGCCGCAGATGCAGCAGTTCCGGGAGAAGATGCGCGACGCGCGACAGAATGGGACGCCCATGGATTCGGCGTCGATGCAGGCGATGCGCGACACGAACAAGAAAGAGCGCGACGAGATTCGCGCCCTCCTCACGCCGGATCAGCAGTCCAAGTTCGATGACAACATCAAGCAGATGATGGCGCGGAGGCCGAGCGGCACCTGAGCAACCGCACGGTCACTGAGTCGGCGGGCCCGCCGCATGCTGCGATGGGCCCGTCTCGCATCGGTGACCGCGCTCGCCTAAACGGGCTGATGCATGGGGCACATTTTGCCGTGCCCCGCTGTTGTACGCGTGCAGGTCGCACGGGCCATCGGAATGTCCGGACGTCGAGGGCTCGCGCGTCGATGATGCAGGACCTTTTGATGGAGACTGGATCAGTGATCACACCACGAATCAAGAATGCGGCTGGCGCCAATCCCGAGGTCTATCGCGGACTCCTGGCGCTCTCGAACGCGGCGGGCAAACTCGGAGTGCCGCGGACCACACTGCTGTTCGTGAGTCTGCGCGCGAGTCAGATCAACGGCTGCAGCTTTTGCGTCGACATGCACTGGCGCGAGCTGCGGGAAGAAGGCGAGTCCGACGAGAAGATTTTCGCCGTCGCGGCATGGCGTGAGGCGCCGTATTTCACCGACGCCGAACGTGCCGCGCTCGCGTTGACGGAGGCGGGCACGCGCCTCGCCGACCGATCCGACGCCGTACCGGATGAGATCTGGGCCGAGGCGGCGCAGCACTACGACGACAAGGGCCTGACCGCGTTGGTCATTGGGATCGCCGCGATCAACACATGGAACCGCCTCAACGTCATGACTCGCAACCCGGCGGGCGAGGCGTCGAAGGCGGCCGCGGAGGCGTCATCGAAGGCCGCGCACGGGTTGGCGGGCGCCGGCGCGCGTTAGGAGGACGGCGAGGGAAGCGCGCGCCAGCGCGCGCTTCCCAATCCGGCGCGCTCCGGACATCACACATCAGGTGGCGCGGCGGCGGCGGCGCCCTGCGCTCCCCGATCGCGCGTCGCCCGCCACACGAAGAAGAACGGCACGCCGACCGCCGTGACGATCAAGCCCATCGCCGCCCGACCGGGCTGGGTCACGACCGTGTTCACCACCACGGCAGCCGCGGCCGCCACGAACAGCAGAGGCGTGATCGGATATCCCGGCACGCGGAACGGCCGCACGGCGTTGGGCTGCCGCCTCCGGTAGACGAAAATCGCGATGCCGCCTAACGCATAGAAGATCCAGCCGACGAATACCACATAGGTGAACAGCTGCTCGAATGAACCGGTGGCGGCGAGGAACATCGCCCACACCGAGCACGACACGACGGCCACCGCCGGCGTGCCGAACCGCGGATGGACCTCGGCCAGTTTCCGGAAGAACACACCGTCTCGAGCCATGGAGTAGTAAAGTCGCGGCGCCGTGAGCGCGATGCCGTTGGCGGCGCTGAACATCGAGACGAGAATGATCGCCGCGATGATCTTGCCGGCAATCGGGCCGAGCAGCGCGCCGACGGCGTCCGCCGCGATGCGCGTGCTCTGCGACGCGCGCACGGGTCCGAGCGCGGCGATGTAGCCGAGGTTGGCGAGAATGTAGATGCCGATGATGCACGCCGTGCCGACGATGATGCCGCGCGGAAAGGTGCGCTGCGGCTCCCGCGTCTCGCCCGCCGAGAACGTCGCGTACTGCCATCCTTCGTACGCCCACAACACGCCGATCATGGCGGTCGCGAACATGGAGAACGACACGTGTGCGGGCTGCGAGACTGTCGCCGCGGCAGTGGGCCCGCCGTGGCTGCCGCTCAGGAGCAAGATGACGCTCATGATGACTAACGCAGCCGTCTTGAGCCCGGTCGTCCAGTTCTGCACGTCCGCGCTCTGCCGGGTGCCGCGCACGTTGAGCACCATCGTCGCCACGATCATGAGCACGGATATCCCTTTCGCCGCCAAACCGGAGATCGGTACGATCTGTCCCAAATACGCGCTGAACGCGACCGCGAGCGTCGCGCACGACCCGCTCGCAATCACGAGCAGCGCGGTCCACCCATACAGAAACGCGGGCAACTCGCCGAACGCGTCGCGGATGTAGACGTACAGCCCGCCGGCGTCCGGGTTCATCGCGCCCATCTCGCCGTACGTGAGCGCGCCGAGCAGCGACAGCACGCCGGCGACGAGCCAGACGAGCAGCGCGACACTCACGCGGCCGCCGGCCTGTTGCAGCGTCGTCGCCGGCACGATGAAGATGCCGGAGCCGATGACGGTGCCAATGACGATGAGGACGAGGTCCCTGAGTCCGAGGGTCCGCTTGAGTTCCATTCAGGGTCCCCTGGAAAAGGCTGGGTAAATCGACGACAACTGCATCAAAGGATAACGAAAGGGAAACAAGGGATAACGAAAGTGATCGTTCTGCGCGCGGGGAAGTGCTTTGCCCAACGGATAAAGATGGTCTTTGTTGTTAA
>DASYXE010000603.1:0-21079 GCA_035935375.1 Gemmatimonadaceae bacterium
GAGCCCACGACGCCCGATGAGTTCATCACGCTCGCGGTGCCGGCATCACGCTTCACGGCCGTGGCACATCCGATTCTCGCCGACTACGACATCCCGGCGACTGTCCGCGCCGGCATCGACGCCGTCGAAGTCTGGAACGCTACCTACAATACGCGCTATCTGCCCGATCCGAAGTCCTTCCGGTTGTTGCACGAGATGCGGCGCGTGCGGCCGAGCATTGTGTGCGTCGCGGGTCTCGACCAGCACGACGCGCGCAACGACCGTCAGACGCGCGTGCTGGTGCGCGCGGAGGAGGCGAGCGATCCGTTAGGCGCGCTCAAGGCGGGCCACTTCGAGAATCGCGGCCGCACGATGCGGTTCGACGCCCACACCGGCGTGGCCGGCGCGCGACTCGTCATGCTGCAGATCGTCCGCTGGTGCTACGATCGCGTCGAACGCGTTCAGGACTTGATGGTGAGGGCGCTCCGCTCGCGACGCGCCGGCGCCTGACCCGACACCCGGTCGATCGCCTCCAACAAAATCTCGGCCTGCTTCGCACGACTGAATCGGTCGTCGCGCGCCACCCGCACCGGCACGACGCCCCCGCGGTGCATCTCGTACCGCGTGCGAATGGCTGCGGCAATGGCTGCCACATCGCTCGGCCCCACCAGGTCGGCGTCTGTGTCGCGCAGCAGATGCGCGGTCGCGCTTCCGGGTTCGGTCAGGATCAAGAGCCAGGCATCGAATCGCATGTACTCGAACGTCTTCGCCGGAATGAACTCGCGACCGAAGCCCACGAACACCACGAGCATGGTCGCCTGCGCGAGAAACGCGAGCGCCTCGGCGTGCGCGCGGCGAGGTCCAACGGATACAAAGTCGCCGATGCCGGCCTCGCGCGCGAACGCATCGATCGACAACTCGCCAGGCTTGCCGAAGTCCCCAATGAAATCGATGCCGAAGTCGGCCGGCGTCAACGACAACTCGCGAATGACGTCCGCCGACGCGCGCATCAAATTGCGCACGTCCTGCTCGAGATAGACGGTACCCGCGAACCCGATCGTGAAGCGACCGCCGCGCCGCGACGGTGGCACCGGGTACGAATCGGTTCCGTTCAACACGGTGATCATGCGGTTGCGCGCCTCTGGGTACGCGGCCGCCAACCCAGTGCGCGCGTGGTCCGTGTTGGCCACGACGACCGATGCATCGGCGACCACATGGCGCTCGTGGCGGCGCGCTTCGCGGTACCACCACGGACTCGCGTGGGTCTCGTGCAGCATCGGCAGCAGGCTCCACGGATCGCGCATGTCCACGATGAGTGGCAGGCGCGCCGCCGCGGCAACGTGCCGGGCGGCTTCGTGTGCCATGTGCGGCGGTCCGGAGCTCACCACCGCGCGATGCACTCCCGGCCTCACGATTCGTCTGCCGACCGCCGCCGCGTGCCGGGCCCATGCCTCGTCGCGCGCTACGACGACGTACGCGCTCACCAGCCGTGTGAGCTCCCGCATGGTGCGCGGCGGCCACCGCATGTGCTCACGCTCGATCGACGCGCGACCCGGCACGGCGCCGTTCGTGCCGGCCGTCGCCGCACCGTGCGGCGCACGGCGCGGGACCACCAGGCGGTACGCCCGCGCCGCCCAATGCTCGAGGCGCTCGACAACGAGATCCGGCTGCGGCACGTCGAACACGCGGATCCCGTCCGGCAGCGCGTCCATCCGCGCGCGATCGATGTCGCCGGCCTGCCGGCACATGACGACATCCAGCCCCCATCCACGCTCGGCGATGAACTGCGCGAACTGCTCCCACCGCCTCGCGCCGACGGCTGCGTTAGGCGGAAAGTGCTGGCTGATCAGCATGAGACGATCCTGATCCTGCTCCGGCCGGCCGGCCTTCTCGAAGAACGGAGCCACGATCATGGAACGCCTGCGTCGCGCTCGGCGATCCGCTCCCGGATGACGGCCGCGATCCGATCGGCGATCATCGACCAGTCGTGGCTCCGCGCTTCGGCGCGGCGCTCGCCCTGTCGGTCGGCGTCCATCGCCGCGGGCTCGAGCTCACGCGCTATTGCCCGCTCCCACTCGTCGGCGCCGCGCGCAATCGTCACGAGATGCTCCGCACCGCTCAGCGCCGGAAGTGGAACGCTCACGATGGGACGGCCCGTCGCCAGATATTCGTGGAGCTTCAACGGATAGATGTATTTCGTGTAGTCGTTCACGCGGTACGGCATCAGGCATACGTCGAAGTGCTGCGGATACCGGCTGAGCTCCGACGTCGGCTTTTCGCCGAGGAAGTGTACGTTAGGCAAGGCATCGAGCCGGGAGAGCACGCCATCGATCTCCGGGTGGACGTGCCGCGCCCCGACGAAGACGAACGACCAGTCGGACCGCCGCTGCGCGAGCTCGAGCAGCATGTCCCAATCGATCTGCTTCTTCACGTAGCCGGTGTACCCGAGCCGCGGATGCGGAATCGCCCGCATGTCAGCGGGCTCGGGAGCCGGCGTCGCAAAGGCGTCGTAGTCGACGCCGTTCGAGATGAGGGTGCTGTGGCGATTCAGGACGCCCTTTCTCGCTTGCATCGTCGGCGACACGGTGAAGACCTGCCCGACGCTTTTCACCAAACGCTCCTCGGCGGCGTCGAGAGGCAGCTCGCGCTCGGAGTGCGAATACTCGTCGTAAATGTGGTAGATGCTGAGCTCGCTGCGGAGCGCGAACACAGCGTCCGCGTAGTCTACGTGCCACACATACAGCACGACGTGCGTGCAGCCGCGACGAACGAGACTCGCCCGGGCCCGCGCCAGGCGAGCCCGCAGCAGAGCGCTGCTCAGCCATCGCGGCCGATACACGATCGGAGTGAGCGTAGAGCTGTCGTGGACCACGAAATTGTCAGGAAGCCCAGCGATGGTTCGCTCGTGCGGTTTCCACCGACCAATCGAGACCGCTCGGCGCCATTCCGGAGCCGGATTGACCCAAACCACCGGGAACTGCTGGGCCAATCTCGTCAGAACCTGGTGGCGCGAATTCCATCGCGCGCCCCATGAATCCACGGATAGCGAAATAATGCCGATGCGAGGCTCGTCACCTCCACCGGCAGCCGACGCCGATTGATTGCCCGTCGACGGGCGTACAACAGTTAGCGCATCAGGCATCATGCGAGTGGCGCACCTCTGAGCACCGTGGGAGTCGCTCGGCGAATGGATCTGAAATATTGCTTACTCATGTTCCTCGCGCAGCAGATTGAGCGCCATGGCCCGTGCGCTCGGTGGCCGCGTTCCGGGCGCGCCCATTGCTTCGTGGCCAGTCGTGGCGTGATTCTTTGTGCTTGCGTACATGCTGGTTGTGTGCCGTGCAACCACGCACGGTGTTCTTGACTTCAAATTCAGGCAACCAACACCTGTCGAGTCCGCTAAAGATTCTGCACATCACCGCTCCTGCACATGCGGGCGGGCTCGAGAGCGTTGTGAGGCTGCTCGCGCAGGGGCAACAGTCCCTGGGAAATCACGTTACGGTGGTTACTGTGGTCGAGCCGGACGCGGCGGATCACCCCTTCGTGACAGCCTTGGCTGGAGATGGGATCGAGAGCGCGGTCGTGCGGGTGGGCGCCAAGGGCTACTTGCGGGAATGGCGATCACTCCGCGGGTTGATGCGTCAGATGAAACCAGACGTCGTGCACACGCACGGTTATCGAAGCGACGTCATTGGCGGACTCGCCGCAGTGGCTGGCGGTATTCCGAGAGTAACCACCGTACATGGTTTTACTGGTGGAGACGCCAAGAATCGCGCGAACGAATGGCTCCAGATCCGCTCCTACTATGCCTTCAGCGCCGTCGTCGCCGTGTCTCAACCAATTGTGCAACGCCTTAAGACAGCAGGTGTTCGAGACAGCATCATCCGCACAATTCCCAATGCGATCGACCCGCGCCGCCAAACGGTGCCGCGCAGTGAGGCGCGAGCTCGAATCGGCGCCTCAAGCGATGAGTTCGTCATCGGCTGGGTGGGACGGATGACTTCCGAAAAAGGCCTGGACGTGCTTGTGGAAGCGCTAGAGAACGTAGAGCAACCTTTCAAGGCAGTCTTTATCGGTGACGGACCAGATAGAGCCAAGCTCAACCAGAGGATATCGACGCTCGGAATCGAGTCGTCAATTCGCTGGACCGGCGTTGTGCCCGACGCCGCGTCACTCTTTTCTGCCTTCGACGTATTCGTGCTGAGCTCACGCACCGAGGGCATTCCCATTGTGCTCCTCGAGGCCATGCGCGCCAACGTGCCGATCGTTGCGACGCGGGTTGGGGGCGTACCCGAAATGTTGGCTGATAGCGAGGCGCTCCTCGTGCCAAGCGAACAGCCGACCGCCTTGGCTGCCGCCATCTCCGCGGTGCGTGCAAATGCCGAGTCCGCGCGGACGCGGGCTCGAGCCGCGCGTGCGCGGCTCGAGAGTGACTTTGCAGTCGAGCCGTGGGTGGGCCGATACGACGCCGTGTATCGTTCCGTGCTTCCTACTACCGGAGCGCGCGCGAAATGATCGCGGTCGGACTGGTTCTACTCGCCATACCCTTCGTCTGCTTTGGCTACGCGTACGCGGCGTATCCCGCGTTGCTCTGGCTGGCCTCGCGTTTTCGTCGTGAACCCGATTCGGTGACGGATCCCGCAGAATGGCCGGTGGTCACGATCACCGTTCCCGCCTACAACGAAGAGCGGCGCATCCGCTCGACCATCGAGAGCCTGCTCGAGATCGATTATCCGCCTAACCGGCGGCAAATCCTGATCGCCTCGGACGGATCGACCGACGGCACCGATGCCATCGTGCGCGAGTATTCGGCTCGGGGCGTGGAGCTCGTGCACGTGGCGCCGCGCGGAGGAAAGACCAATGCGGAAAACCACGCGGCGAGCGCGATCCGCGGGGACATCGTGGTCAACACCGATGCATCGATTCGCGTGCATCCGGCCTCGGTGAAGGCGCTCGTGCGCGCGTTCCAGGATCCGAGCGTTGGTGTGGCGTCGGGCCGCGACGTGAGTGTGGGCGACGTGGACCAGGAAGCGAATCGCGGCGAATCCGGGTACGTGGGCTACGAGATGTGGGTGCGGGCGCTCGAGACCAGACTCGGTTCGATCGTCGGGGCGAGTGGATGCTGCTACGCCGCGCGCGTCGACGTACAGCGCACTGTACTGCCCGGCGATCTCGCGCGCGACTTCGCGAGCGCGTTGATCGCGCACCAGAAGGGACTGCGCGCGGTGTCCGTTGCGAGCGCAACGTGTGTCGTGCCGCGAACCACGTCGCTGCGCGCGGAGCTGCGTCGCAAAGTGCGCACAATGGCGCAGGGGCTCGAGACGCTGTGGCACTTCCGCGGGTTGTCGGCTCCGTGGAGCGGCCCCGCGTTTTCGTTCATGCTCACGAGCCACAAGTTGGGCCGCTGGTTGGTCTACCTGTCGCTGCCGCTCGCGCTCGTGGGGTTGGTATTGCTGTGCGTGGCGGATCCGCGCGCGCTCGTCCTGGCCGGCCTCGCGGTGCTCGTGCTTGCGCTAGGCTATGCCGCCATCGCGTGGCCCGATGGACGGCGCGTGCCGCTTCCAATTGCGTTGTGCGGATTCGTCGTCGTGTCGACCCTGGCCGGCGTGCTCGCCTGGCTCAAGTTCCTGCGGCGGCAGCGCATGCCCACGTGGGAGCCGACACGCAGACCGGACCTGGGTGGCCAGGCCGCGAAGTAGAGTGCCTAACGGTTGACATCGGGTGCGCCCGCGGCGCGGACGTGGCGAGGACTACCAGCCGCCCTTGCGGAACAACATCACCGGCACCGTCCGCACCATGATCTTGAGGTCTTCTGCCAGCGACTGGCGCTGCAGATACTCGAGGTCGTAGCGAACCTTGGTGCGCACATCGTCCACGCTGCAGTCGTACGTATGGTTGATCTGCGCCCAACCCGTAATCCCGGGGCGCGTGAGCTGACGCAGCGGATACTCGGTGATGTCCTGGCGAAGCCGTGCGAAAATGCTCGGGCGCTCGGGCCTGGGGCCGACGATGTTCATGTCGCCCTTGATCACGTTCACGAGTTGCGGCAGCTCGTCCAGCCGCACGCGCCGCAAGAACTGCCCAACGGGAGTCACGCGCGGATCATCGCGCGTGGCCCACACGGCCCCGGACTGCTGCTCGGCGTCCACGTACATCGAGCGGAACTTGTAGATCGTGAAGATCCGGCCGCCTGCGTCCTGCTTGCGTCGTTCGTACAACGCATCGACGCGCGCGCGGCGGCGGTCGAGGCCAACACGCGTTTGCGAATACAGCACTGGCCCCCTCGACGTCAGCTTCACGGCGAGGGCGACGAGCAGCATGATGGGGGTCAGGATGATCAGCGCGATGGCGGCGAGCAGCACGTTCACGGCGCGGTTCAACACTTCCGATCGAGTACGGGGTTGAATCTCGCGACGCGCCGCTTGCCGCTCCGTGCGTTCGCGCACGAGCTCGATCGGCCGCGCCACGTCGGCCAACGACGCGGCTGCCGACGGCGTGTTTCGACGCGTCCGCTCCGTTGGACCGTGATGCGTGCGGCGTCGGTCGTTCACGCGCACGCTCAGCGCATCACTACTCCACGAGTCGGGGAGGTCTTCCCAAAGCATGCGTATCAATGCCGAGAGAGCGAGATGAGAGCCACCGTGACGGCGGCCACTGCGGCTGTAACCTGCAAGATTCTCACCCAATCCTTTTTGCCGGCTTCAGGAACCGAAATCTGATCCCCTGCACGGATGTCGAGTTGGTCCAATGTCGCGCCAGATGCAAAAGCTTGTTGCACCTGCTTGTCGGTCAGCCGATCCTTGTTGTCACGTTTGATCTTTGTGCCGTTCAAGTCCGACGTTTGCGTCGGACCTCCGGCGAGCATGATTGCATCGGTGAGCGTCAGGTCTGCCGGCACCCAGAAGAATCCAGGATGCCCAACATTGCCAACGACAGCAATCTGTACCAACGGCGTAACTTGTACCGTCGGATTCCTCAGATACTGCGACAACTGCTTCGTCAAATAATCCTGCAGCTCCGAATGCAACACGCCCGCTAACGGAATGGGCGGAAGATTTCTCAGTTGGATCACTCGTCCGGCGCGAACACTCGCCGTGTCGTTCAATGTCGAGTCGCCTCGAACGACGATCGCGATCCGATCGCCAACCTGAAAATCACCGTCCTTGAGTCTCTGCCGAATCAGAGCCGCTTGTGCTTGCTGGCCCTGGTGCTCGAGACTCCCCTCTTCTGACTGTAACTGTGCGCGCGTCAGCGGGGTGTGCGCCGTGTCACTGAGGATCTGTGCTCTGCGCGCCGAATCGAGTCGCGCCGAGTCCCCTTGGACCGGCACGGCGTGCGTGGTATCGCGCTGAACCGGCTGCTGAGCCGGGAGCCCGCTCGAGATGGCTGCCGACACGCTCGCGATCGCGATCAAGCGACCGAATCGGCGTGCGTTGGTCTGTAGCTCGCTGCCCAAGAGCGCTGACATAGTCCTCCGGCGACGTTGCACCAGTTGTGCTAGCCGTCCGTTTGGGTTCAGAAGATGCTGAATCTCTCGGCGCGACTTTCATTTCATGAATTGCGCCGTGCGTTCAGGAAGGTCGGGTACGAGGCGATCGTGTAGCAGGGGTACAACATAACATGGGTCGCGTCTCCAACATTCAACGAAGATCGAGCCAGGAAACAGATTTCGCGCGGCCGCTCACGGGGACGTCAATCGCAAAGCAGAGCGCGGTGGTCTGGCGCCGCGGCACGTCGATTTGCCCGTATCGCCACTCCATCGCTCCTGTGGCACCCGCGCGGCAAATTTCGCCGCTAAGGCCACTCTCATGCTTTCGTAACAGTTTGGTATATCTATAGTTAGCACGGCTGTTTCGGGTCCGCATGAGTTCTGCATGGTCCCGGCACGACCAACAACGCTTCCATCAGGTGCCTCTCCAAACGACCCGCCGGGCAAGACGACGCCCGTATCCGGTGAGTATGTCCGAAAACGAGAAGCCGTCTCGTCCGCCGCTCGTGCTCCTTGCGAACGACCAAGAATGGTCGGCGCGTTCGCTCGAAAGCATCCTCGGGCCAAACGGCTACGCGGTGCTCCGCGCGTACACCGGCAAACAGGTGCTAGACCTCGCGCGAAGCGCGCAGCCGGATCTCGTCATCATGGACATTCGGTTGCCGGACATGGATGGTGGAGATGTGTGCCGCCAGTTGCTCGATGATGTTCGCTTCAACGCGTCCACTCCGATCATCATCACGACGTCTGGTCCAGCGGAACGGAACCAACGGCTGGCCGCGTTGCAGGCCGGCGCTTGGGAGTTCGTGAGTCAGCCGCTTGACGGTGAAGTGCTGTTGCTCAAGCTCGATGCGTTCATGCGCAGCAAGCGTGAGGCGGACCGACTGCGCGCGGAAAGCCTGCTCGATCCGACGACCGGCTTGTACAATATGCGCGGACTCGTGCGACGAGCGCGCGAAATTTCAGCAGAAGCACAACGACAGAAGGCGCCCATCGCGTGCGTCGCATTCGCGCCCGTGGCCGAAGCGCCGGACTTCGAGGAACGTCCGCTCAATGGTGACACGGAGCATGTGATCTCCTACTTGGCGTCGCTCGTTCGGCGCGCAGGACGCGTCTCCGATGCGATTGGTCGCCTTGGCCCAACGGACTTCGCCATCATTGCTCCGGCAACCGCCGGCGATGGCGCCGTGCGCATGATGCAGCGCATACAGGAGACGATGGACGCGGAACCCACGATGATCGGTGACGCGGCGCACAAACTGAGGATTCGGGCCGGCTACTGCGCCGTGCCGGATTTCTCGGAGTCGACCGTAGATGCCGTCGAAATGCTGCTGCGCGCGACGACGGCCCTCCGGTATCTCCGAACCGAGGAGTCGGGTGCGCCGATCCGGGCGTTCGAAGACGTACCCCTTCGGTCGGCTCTCTAACGCCCGTCGCGAATCGCCCGCACGAACATTGCTATTATTCGGACTGCGCGTCCATCACGCAGTTATGGCGCGCATCCGGTCCGTGCGTTCATCTGACGGCGCCGATTCCGTATTCATCTATGAGCTGCCAAACTGCCTCGCATGACGAAAACCGCCACCGAGGAGCGCATGAGTATCGTGATCGTCGGTCACGTCGATCACGGCAAGAGCACGATCATCGGCAGACTACTCGCCGATAGTCACTCCCTTCCCGACGGGAAGCTCGAGCAAGTCAAAGAGCTCTGCGCGCGAACGGCCAAGCCGTTCGAATATGCGTTCCTCCTCGACGCGTTGCGCGATGAGCGCGCGCAAGGCATTACGATCGATTCCGCCCGCGTCTTTTTTCGCACGGCGCGACGCGAATACATCGTGATCGATGCACCCGGTCACATCGAGTTTCTCAAGAACATGATCACGGGCGCGTCACGCGCCGAAGCCGCACTACTCGTGATCGACGCGCAGGAAGGCGTCCAGGAGAACTCGCGGCGCCACGGCTACATGCTCGCGATGCTCGGCATCAAGCAGTGCGTGGTGCTGGTCAACAAGATGGACCTGGTGGAATTCGACCAAGCCGAGTACGAGAAACTGGTCGCATCGCTCACCGCGTTTCTGGCGCAAGTGAACATCACACCGGCGTGCTTCATTCCCGTGAGCGGCCGCGATGGCGACAACCTCGCCGACGCGTCGACGCGCATGCCGTGGTATCACGGCCCCACAGTGCTGCAAGCGTTGGACACATTCGAGCCGGAAGCGCCGCCCGTTGGGCTTCCGTTTCGGTTGCGGGTGCAGGACGTGTACAAGTTCACGGGGCAGGGTGATGATCGCCGCATCGTGGCCGGCACCATCGACGCCGGGCAGGTCTCCGTCGGCGACCGTCTCGTGTTTCTCCCGTCGGGCAAACGCAGCAGCGTGAAGTCCATCGAGGCGTTCAATCGCCCAACGCAGCAGGAAGCGTCGGCGGGTTGGTCGACCGGTGTCACGCTCACGGAGCAGATTTACGTCTCGCGGGGAGAGCTCGCCGTGCGCGAGTCCGATCCTCTGCCACAGGTCACCACGCGCCTGCGCGTGAGCCTGTTCTGGCTCGGCCAGCGCCCGCTGGAGATGCGGAAGGAGTACGCGCTCAAGATGGGAGCGGCGCGAGTGCCGATGCGGCTCGAGTCGGTCGATCGTGTGATCGATGCGTCGACGCTGGCGGCGCGGCCTAACGCAACGCGCGTGGAACGCCACGACGTCGCGGACTGCGTGCTCAAGATCGGAAAGGCGGTCGCGTTCGACCTGGCAAGCGACCTCCCGGTGACGAGCCGCTTCGTGATCGTGGACGAGTACGACATCCGGGGGGGCGGCATCGTCCGCGAAGCGCTGCCCGATCAACAAGGGTGGGTGCGCGAGAAAGTGCTCGTGCGCAACTCGAAATGGGAACGTGGATCCATCCCGCTCGAGCGCCGCGCCGAGCGGTACAACCAGCGCGCGACGCTGTTGCTCATCACCGGCGACAAGGAAACCGAGCGGAAGGCATTGGCGAAGGAGCTCGAGGGGCGGTTGTTCGCTCAGGGCAAGGTGGTGTACTTCCTCGGCATCGGAAGCGTGTTGTACGGCGTCGACGCCGACATCGGGCGGCAGCGCGAGAACCGCTTGGAGCACATGCGCCGCCTGGCCGAAGTCGCCAACATCATGCTCGATGCCGGCATGATACTCATCGTCACAGCCGCCGAGCTCACCGCCGAAGACCTCGAGGTGATCCGGGCCGCAGTGGAGCCCGAGCGCATCGAAACCATCTGGGTGGGCGACCGGATGACGACGGACCTGGAGTGCAACCTGTACGTCAGCGATGGCGAGGGGAGGACGGAGGCGCTCGAGCGCATCGAGGCGCGACTCAAGGACCTGGGCGTGGTCTATCGTCCATGGTGAACCCCGAACGACTGATGGAAGACATTCGCCGACTGGCGCGCGATGCGGGCCAGGCGATTCTTCGATACTACGGCTCGAGCGACACCCGGCAAGCGGTCGCGTGGAAGGACAACGCGACCCCGCTCACGATGGCCGATCGCGATGCGCACACGGTGATCGCCGACGGCTTGGCTCGCCTAACGCCGGAGATTCCGGTGCTGTCCGAGGAAGGCGACATCCCGGCGTACGAGGACCGCCGTGATTGGACGCGCTTCTGGCTCGTGGATCCGCTGGACGGCACGAAGGAATTCACGAAGGGCATCGGCGAGTTCACGGTGAACATTGCCCTCATCGAGAACGGCGCACCCACGGCGGGCGTCATTTACGCACCGGTGCTCGATCTCATGTATTGGGCGCGGTCGGGCGCGGGAACCTGGCGTCAGGACAGCGGCGCATCGGCCGAGCGCGTCTACAGCGGGGAGCGACCCGCGACGGGCGGCCGCATCATCGTCCAGAGCCGATCGCACCCCTCGGCGGAGCTCGAGGCGTACCTGGCCACGATGCGGGTGGAGCAGCGCATTTCGTTAGGCAGCTCGCTCAAGTTCTGCTGGGTAGCGGACGGACGCGCCGACTTGTACCCGCGCTTCGGCCCCACGATGGAATGGGACGTGGCGGCCGGTGACTGCATCTATCGCGAGTCGGCGCGTGACGCTGGGGAGCGCCGGCAGACACCATTCACGTACAACAAGCGGGAGCTGCGCAATGGCTCGTTCGTTCTTGGGGCCTGACGGCGTCCAACCACTCCGCACAACCTGGCTCGACCATGCATCGTGACACCAATGTCCGGTCGTTCGCCAAGGCGTTTTCGTGGCGTTTGTTCGGGACCCTCACGACCGCGATCATCGTATATGTTTTTACGAAGCGGCTGCAGGTGGCGCTGTTCGTGGGCGTCGTCGAGCTGGTCGGCAAGATCCTGTTGTTCTGGTTGCACGAGCGCCTCTGGGAGCGCATTCCGTTAGGCAAACACGAGCCGACGCCCACCGTCATCTGGTTCACGGGACTGTCGGGCTCGGGCAAGACGACCATCGCGCAATGGGTCCACGCCGAGCTGCGACGCCGGGGCATTCGGGCCGAGTATCTCGATGGCGACACGATTCGGCATCTCTTCCCGACGACGGGGTTCACGCGCACGGACCGCGATCAGCACATTCGCCGCGTCGGCTACCTGGCGAGCAAGCTCGAGGAGAACGGTGTGTTCGTGGTCGCCTCGTTCATCTCGCCCTACGAAGAATCCCGCGCGTTCGTGCGCGGCCTGTGCCGGAACTTCGTCGAGGTCTACGTGTCGACACCACTGGAGGAGTGCGAGCGGCGCGACGTCAAAGGGCTGTATGCACGAGCCCGTCGCGGCGAGATCCGCAACTTCACCGGGATCGATGACCCGTACGAAGCACCGGTGAGCGCCGATGTCGTGATCGACACACGCGGCGTGACCGTCGAAGATTCGGGCGGGAAAGTCATAAATCGGATTCGCGGAAACCTGTAGGTCCGTGAATCGGGAGTGAACGATGGATCATCTGGAACAACTCGAAAACCGAAGCATCCACATTTTGCGGGAAGCGTACGCGAACTTCCGGCAATTGTGCATGCTGTGGTCGATCGGAAAGGACAGCACGGTCATGCTGTGGCTGGCGCGGAAGGCGTTCTTCGGACACGTGCCGTTCCCCCTCGTGCACATCGACACGTCGTTCAAGATTCCCGAGATGATCGCGTATCGCGACCGGCTCGCGGCCGAGTGGCACTTGAACCTCATGTACGGGCAGAACGAAGTCGCGTTGGCCGAGCGCCGCACGTATCCGGATGGCGCCGTCGATCGCCTCACCTGCTGCGGCTTGCTCAAGACCGAAGCGCTGCGACGCACGCTGAGCGGTGAAGGACCGCGGTATCGCTTCAACCACACCACGCGCACGTACGAGCGCGATCGCAACACGGAACCGTTTACGGGCGTGATCGTCGGCGCGCGCGCGGACGAGGAGGGCAGTCGCTCCAAGGAGCGCTACTTCTCGCCGCGCACCACGCAGAGCGAGTGGGAGGTGCAGGATCAGCCGCCCGAGTTCTGGAACCAGTACAAAACGGAGTTCGCGCCGGGCACGCATGTACGCATCCATCCGCTCCTCGATTGGACGGAATTGAACATCTGGGAGTACATCGGCCGCGAACAGATTCCGACGGTGTCGCTGTATTACAATCACGGCGATGGCACGCGTTACCGTTCGTTAGGCTGTGGCCCGTGCACGCAGAAAGTGCAGTCGGAGGCGCGCGACGTGAGCGAAATCATCGTCGAGTTGCGGACGGGGAAGTTCTCGCACATCGCCGAACGGTCCGGCCGGGCGCAGGACAAGGAGGATGGCGGCGGGCTCGAATCCTTGCGGCGCGACGGCTACATGTAATCGGACGCACAACAAGGCCGGCCGCGGTGCGAACCCCGCGGCCGGCCTTTTTTTTGTGTGCGTCGACCCGTCCGATCAGCTCTTGCCGGACAGCTCGCCGACTTGCGGCGCCAGCTGCGGCAATTCGTCGTCCTCGCTGGTGGTGTATCCGTAGAGGTAGGTGTAGTAGCGATACACACCCTGCGCACGGATGTCGTTGAGCACCGCGCCGAGCAAGCGAATCGGCAGGCGCTTCAAGAGCTTGAGCTTCGCGTCGGCCATGCGGCGATCCGTGGTGCCGGTCCGCAGCACCAGGAGCAGGTTGCCCGTGGCCGCGCCTAACACGAACGGATCGACACCGGCGCCGAGCGGTGGGCTGTCGAGCAGAATCACGTCGTACCGTGACCGCAACTCGCCCATGAGCTGGAGCATTGCCTGCGAGTGCAAGAGCTCAGGACCGCGATGACGGCGCGTGCCGCACGGAATGAGCGCGAGCTTCTCGTGCGTCGTGGTGCGCAGAATGGTTTCGAGCGGCGCATCGCCACCCAGGTAGTCGAGCAAGCCCGGGCGTCGGTTGGCACCGAACATCGCGTGGAGCTGACCACGGCGCGTGTCGCCATCGACGAGCACCGTGCGATAGCCCGCTTCGGCGAACGACAGCGCGAGGTTGGACGAGACTAACGACTTGCCGTCTCCCGGTCCCGGGCTGGACACCGCGAACGCGATGGATCCGGCCCCGGCGTACGAATTCGATAGACTCATTCGAATGGTCCGGAAGGCCTCGATCACCTGTGCGGCCTCCTCGGGATTCGGCTCACCACTGCGCGCGCGCTTGATGCTCGGCACCGCTCCGAGAATGGTGAGTCCGAGATCGCTCGTCACTTGCTCCGGATACCGGAATCGCGGATCCGTGTGGTCGAGCAAGAGCGCAAGGCCGAGCGCGCCTCCCAAGCTCACGACGATGGCGAACGCGATGATCGTCGGGCCCGTGTTCTTGGTAGGCAACAACGGCGCGACGGCGGTATCGAGAACGCTGATGTCCGGAATCGCGCTCGCTTCGGCCAGCTTCATTTCCTGGTATCGCGCCAGCAGCATCTGGTACAGCTGCGTCTTGGTGTTCACGTCGCGCTCCAACCGCATCTGATCGATCGTGCGCGCCGGAATCGCCTTGAGCTGTTTGCCCGCGGTCGTGATCTGCCCCTGGAGATCGTTTTCACGGGACTGAATCTGTGCAATCAGCGCACGCAGAATTCCAGGAATCGTTTGCGTGCGCATGGCCTGAACGCTGGTGCGCAGCGCGACCACGGTCGGATGCTGTTCAGTGTAGACCTCGCGCGCCGTGCGCAACTCTCCTTCGCGCTTGGCCAGGTCCGTCAGCGCGCTCTGCAGCGCCGGGGACTGTTTCGCGGTGAGAATCGGCACGAATGCATCGGCATTGATCGAGTTCGGATTCTGAACGAGTTGCTGCAGGGCTGCCTGGTCGTGCTGCAAGAGCTCGAGCTCGGCCTTGTCGGTGAAGTAGTTGCCGATGACAGGGTTGCCGCCGGCTGGATTCCCGCCACCGAGCGGATCGTTAGGCATGCCGGCCTGGCCGACGCCGCCGGGGACCTGGTTGCCGCCCACTTGTGCGCCGGTGAGCGGATCGATCCCCGCACCCGGGCCAGCGTCCGTCGGAAGCGTAATCGAATTCTGGCGGAACGCCTGATACGCCGACTCGGCCGCGCGAAGGTTTTCGCGCGCGGTGTCGAGCTGGTCGCTCAACATCGCCGAGCTCTGCTCGAGATTGCGACGCTTCAATTCACCGGCCGTGCTAACGAACTCCGTCATCACGGCATTGAGGATCGCTGCCGTGCGACGCGGGCTACGCCCGGTCATCGTCACCTTCAGGAATGCGCTTCGCTCCGGCAGCGTGACATCCATGCGGCCAAGCAGGCCGATGGCGACGTCGCGCGGATCGGCGACCGTGAACTGAATCGACCGCCCCTTCCCGAGTGTCTCGGGACGCGGTTTCCACAGGAAGCCGAGCGTCCGCCCAACGGAGTCGCCGACGTTCCCCGACTCGACGGCCGCGCCCTGGTCGGTCACGATCGAATATTTGTGACCGGTGGGATCGATGCGCAGTGCGTAGCTACCGGCGCGAAATCCGGGGCCGGGCTGGAATCCGGCGAACACCGCGGAGTCCGACAAATCCGTAGGCCACAGATACAGCGACATCTTCTTCACCACGCGATCCATGATCGTCGAGCTCTTGAGCAGATCGGCCCATGCGCCTGCCGCGAGTAGCTCGTCCGGCTGGAGCGGCCCGGGCGCCTCGCTGCGCTGCGCCGCAGCGCCCGTGTCGTTGATCCAGAGCTGTCCCTGCGTCGCGAACTCAGGTGGCAGAAACCTGGTCACAATCACGCCGGCTGCACCGCCGACGATGACCAAGATCAGGATGAGCCACTTGTAACGCCTGAGGGCCGCGATGTACCGCGCCCATGGAACTCCAGGCTCGTCGCCGTTCTGAGATCCCCATTGCGGCCATCCACCTTGAGGCATGAACGCCGGGAAGTTGGGGTCTGGGCCGCGCTCGACGGGAAGATTCGAAGGGATGTAGTTGCCGGTCATTCGATACCGACTCTCCAAGGTTGATTCACGCTCATCGTGCTTGAAATCGCGAGCGTGCGGAATTGGCTCGACGCCTAGAGCGGATGCAAATCCAGGCCCACACGGCGCGCGCGGGGAGCAACCGTGTGACGGCTCGAAACTGATCAACTATGTGACAACACCGGATGAGGAATGAGTGCCGCCGATCACAGGACTATGCCTGCGCTCGCTTCGATTGGAGATCTACACTGAGGTCTATAGGAGGTGCGCCGTTACCGGAGAGCCTGTCTTCGCGTTCTATGGCAGAGCCGCCCCACGTGCGCGGCCGGCTGTCGCTCCCCGTCGGGGTCGCAAGCTGGCATATGTATATAATCGACAACACGTTGTCCCGCACCTAGCACCGCTGGGCGACGCCATTCCCACCGAGAAGGCGTGCTTCCGATACAACGATTGCTTAGCTTGAGTCCGCCTCTGTGACCTTTAGGCGTTACGTGTGATCTACATCATGTGGAACGTTGACAACAGCGATGTAGCGTATGGATTACAGGCGATGTTGCCCATGACCAACGGAACATCTGCGTTGGTTTAGGGGGATCGCCTCGAGAACACCAGAGGAGATTGTCGCATGTCGATGCCGTTCGTTGAAGAGTCGGAAAACCTTCCGGCGCCAGCGCAGGCACCTGAAGCAGCATCGCGTGACCCGCTTTCGATCCCCGCCGAAGTAAAGGCAAGCATTCGCATCTTGGTAGTCGACGACGACCGCACGTTGCGTGAAGGATGCGCGAGCGTGCTACAGCTCGACGGCTACAACGTCACCTTCATCGGGCGCGGTGATGAAGCGCTCGAGATGGTTCGACGCCGCAAGTTCGACATCGTGCTCGTGGATCTCTATCTCACGCCGGTGTCGGGCATCGACATTCTCAAGGCCACGCTCGAGACGCATCGCGACACCATTGTCGTGGTGATGACGGGCAATCCGAGCGTCACGTCGAGCATCGAGGCGCTGCGCTCCGGAGCCTGGGATTATTTGCCGAAGCCATTTTCGGCTACGCATCTGCAAGTGCTCGTTGGGCGCGCGTCGCACGCGGTGATGGTAGCGCGCGAGACCAACGACCTTCGTCTGCAGTTGGTACAACAAAGCGGCAACAGCGACAAGATCACGCTTCTGGGTGTGTCGCCCGCGTTTCGGCGTGCTGTGGAGCTGGCGCGGAAGGTGGCGTCGACAGATGCGTCGGTGATGATCACCGGCGAAAGCGGAACGGGCAAAGAGGTGATCGCCCAGTTCATTCATCATCATAGCCGGCGGGCGAGCCGCAAACTCGTGCCGATCAATTGCGCCGCGCTGCCGGAGCCGTTGCTCGAGAGCGAGATGTTCGGGCACAGAAAGGGCGCATTCACCGGTGCGGACCGCGACAAGCCCGGCTTGCTCGAGACCGCGAATGGCGGGACGCTGTTCCTGGATGAGCTGACCGAGATGTCGCACCCGATTCAGGCCAAACTGCTCCGCGTGCTGCAGGACGGCGTGGTGCGCCGGGTGGGGAGTGAGCAGCAGGATGCGGTGGTGGACGTGCGATTCATTTCGGCGACGAACCGTGATCCTCAAGACGCGGTGAATAAGACCATCCTGCGCGAGGACCTGTTCTATCGCCTCCGTGTTGTGCCGATCAAGCTGCCGCCGCTGCGCCAGAGATTAGAGGACATTCCGCTGCTGGCGAATCACTTCCTGGCGCACTATTGGGCTCGCCATCGGTTGCCTGGAGATACGCAGCCGAAGTTGACCGACGCGGCGATCGATTTCCTGCGGTCGCGCCCCTGGCGGGGCAACGTGCGAGAGTTACAAAACGTGATCGAGCACGTGGCCGTGTTGAGTGAGCCAGGACAGCCGATCCAACCGTCAGATATACCAGTATACGATGATGGTCCGGTTCCGGCCGCAAAGAGCACGCTGCCGATGTCGATGATGGATGAGCCATACCATGCGGCAAAGGACCGGCTGATCGCGGAGTTCGAGAAAGAATACCTGACGCGCCTCTCGGCGCGGGCGGGCGGAAACATGTCTCGCGCAGCTCGGCTCGCGAACATCGACCGCACGACACTTTATCGTCTCATGGAGAAGCACAACGTGCGGCGTGACGAGTTGACAGGTTCAGGCGAGTGAGGTCGCGCGCCCCGCGCGCGACCGCAACGGCGCGCGAGCCAGAGCGCGTCGAGCGTCCATCGGGTGGCAGCGGCGCGGTGCGCGCCGTGTCACCTGTCGTTTCGCTTGCGGCTTCCGATTTGCGAATCGCGAAGCCATTGCGTGAGGCGCTCCGCCGCGCAGCCGACCGCGTGGCTGCAGCGCCGGGTGCGGTCGAGCAGGGCACACACGCGGACGATCTTCGATTTCAGTTGGAGGCGCTGCAGGCCGCGATCGCACAGGCGGCGGCGGGTGAGTCGCCACTGCTCGAGCGCGCAGCGCCCGCGGTGCCGGTGCAGAAGGTTCTCAACCTCCTGCGGGCTGCATTGGTGTCCGAGTTGTCGGCGGTGCGCGAGGCCGTGCCGGCCGCGGAGCTCATCTCGCTTCTGACCGCGATCGAGAACGTGCAGGTGGCGTTGGATCGCGACGAGGCCCACCGCTTTGCATCGCGTCTGTCGGGCGCGGGTGGACTGGAGCTGATCGTAGAGGTCGCGCACGACCTGCGGTCCCCTTTGGCGTCGATCCTGTTCCTGGCCGAGACGCTCAGGAAGGCGCAGAGCGGCGTGGTGAATCCGATTCAGGAGCGCCAGCTCGGCCTCATCTACAGTGCGGCATTCGGTCTCAGCGCCATGGCGAGCGACGTGATCGAGCTGGCGCGCGGCGGCGATCGTCTGGTGGATACGGCACCGGTGCCGTTCTCGGTGGCGGACCTGATGCGCTCCGTGAGCGACATCGTGCTGCCCATGGCGGAAGAGAAGGGCCTGACGGTACAGCTGACGACACCGGACGCCGACTTCCGGTTAGGCCACCCCGGTGCCCTGAACCGCGTGCTGCTCAACCTGACCACGAACGCGCTCAAGTTCACGAGCGAGGGGCACGTCGAGCTCACCGCAAAGCAGCTGTCGCGCACGCGGCTCGCGTTCTCGGTGCAGGACACCGGTCGTGGGATTCCGCCGGAAGTGATGAGCTGTCTGTTCGAGACGTTCCGGCGTCGGCGCAACGCGGGCGAGTACACGTTCTCGAGCGCGGGGCTGGGATTGTCCATCTGCCGCAAGCTCGTCGCGGCCATGGGCGGCGCGCTCCAGGTGGACACCAGCGCCACCGAAGGAACGCGCTTCAGCTTCGAGTTGGATCTGGCGATCGCGCCGCGCCTGTAGACGCGGCCCGGATTCGTTAGGCGGAGAGGCGTGCCGACATCAGGCCGTGGGCTCCCGCGATCTCGTGCACGTCCGCTGCCGTCAGCACCTCGCGCTCGATGAGCGCGGAGGCAAGCGCGTCGACCGCGCCCTGATACTCGCGAACGATCGATTCGGCACGTCTCGCCTGCGCGGTGATCAACGACCTCACGGCGTGGTCGACCTCGCCCTGTAACTGCGCGCTCGGTGGGCCGCCCTGCGCGGACGGGTCGGCGCTGATGAGCCCGACCTCCTCGCTCATTCCGAACTCCGCGACCATGCGACGGGCGATCGACGTGGCCTGCACCAGATCGGCGCCGGCGCCCGTCGTGACGGCATCTGGTCCCAAGAACACCAGCTCCGCCGCGCGTCCACCGAGCGCTTTGGCGATGACGCCCTCGAGGTAGGAACGCGGATGCACGTGGCGGTCCGACTCGGGCGCGAAGTGCGCGGCGCCCATTGAGCGACCGCGCGGCTCGATGGTGACCTTGTGCAACCGATCGTCCGGGCAGGCGACCAGTCCAACGATCGCGTGGCCGGCTTCGTGGATTGCGATCAGACGTCGCTCGGACTCGCCGACGACGACGCCCGAGCGGACGCGGCCGAGCAGCACCTTATCGCGTGCCTGTTCGATGTGGGCGTTGGTGATGCGGGTGGCCTCGAGCTGGACGGCGATGATCGCCGCCTCGTTGAGCAGGTTCGCGAGATCGGCGCCCGAATGCCCAACGGTCAGCTGGGCCAGGCGCTCGAGGTCGACGTCCGGGTCTAACGGATGGCCCGCGGCATGGACGCGCAGGATCTCGGCGCGGTCGGTGACGGTAGGCAGCGGGACTTCGACCACGCGGTCGAAGCGGCCCGGCCGGCGCACCGCGGGGTCGAGCATGTCCTCGCGGTTGGTCGCGGCCATCCACACGACGCCATCGTTCGCCTCCATGCCATCCATCTCGACGAGGAGCTGGTTGAGCGTGACCTCCTCTTCGCCCGACCGGTTAGGCCGGCCGCGCCGGCCGCCGAGCGAGTCGAACTCGTCGATGAAGACGATGCACGGCGCTTGCTCGCGGGCGCGCTTGGCCAACTGGCGCACGCGCCGCGAGCCGACACCGACGTACACCTCGTTGAAGTCCGACCCGGCCGCGACGATCACTGGGCATCCAGCCTCGCCGGCGACGGCACGGGCGAGCAGCGTCTTTCCTGTTCCCGGCGGCCCGACGAGCAGGACGCCCCGCGGACAGCGGGCGCCCAACGCCCGATAGCGCTCGGGGTTGGCGAGGTACGTCACCACGTCCGTGAGATCGGCGCGGGCTTCGCGTGCGCCGCCGACGTCGGCGAGTGTGAGGTGCCGCGAGGGCGGCGTCGCGACGAACCGCGCCGACGCCACCGCGCCACGCTGCCGGACCACGACATAGATCAAGACGCCGAGGATGATGACGAGGCTCAGGACCTGGATGAGGAGCTGGACGACGCCGGTTGGGGCGTCGTCATCGACGATGACGCGGACGCCCTGCGCGCTCCACTGTTGCAGATCCATAAGCGAAACGGCGCGCGGCGGCACGTTCGCCTCGACGGACGTGGCGCGTTGTCCGGCTATCGTACGCGGCTTGACCAGCGTGGCGACCAGCCGAGCGCCGCCACCGTTGACGTGGAGCTCTTTCACATCGTGCGCTGTGAGCGCTTGGGCGAGCTCCGAGAACGATACGGTGGGGTTGGGTGCCGGCGCTTGATGCAGCAGCCGATAGGCGACGAACCCAAGGACGAGCGACGCGCCGATGGCCACCAGGATGGGCCATGGGCGAGTGCTGTGTGGGCGCTGACGACGGGGGCGGCGGGCCATGTGGGTGAGGCGGTTCCAGCGGCTGAGCCGCGGATCTTCTTTTCGAGACGGGGCGGGCACGTGG
>DASYXE010000604.1:0-13830 GCA_035935375.1 Gemmatimonadaceae bacterium
TTGGACACGGTGCCGCTCACCGGCGCCGTGATCACCGTGTAGCTCAGCTGCAGGCGCGCGTCGTCGAGCTCGGCCTGGGCCGCCTCGGTCCGCGCCTGGGCCACGCGCACACCGGCCTGCGCGCTCGTCACGCCCGCGTTACCGGCCGCGGCCTGTCGCTGCACCGCCTCCAGGTTCGCGTTTGCCGCGTCGGCCGCCGCTTGTGCGGCGTCCAACTGTTGGCTCGACACGATTTGCTTGGCCGCCAACGCTTTCATGCGCGCGAGATCGGACTGCGCCTGGTCTGCCTGCGCGCGCGCCGCCGCGATCTGCGCACCCTGCGCGGCGTACGTGCTCGTCGCCGACGTCACGGCCGCGCGCGCCTGTCCCGGTGCAGCCGCGGAGCCCACCGTGAAGCGCGCCGCGGTGAGGTCCGCCTCGGCCTGTGCCACCTTCACCTTGTACTCGTTGTCGTCGATCGTCGCCAAGGTGTCGCCGGCATGGACCGAGTCGTTGTCCTGCACCCGCACGGAGCTCACGTAGCCGCCGACCTTCGCCAGGACGGGAATGATGTGGCCGTCCACCTGCGCGTCGTCCGTGCTCTCGTGAACGCGCGCGTAGAGGTACGACTTGAGGCCCCAGCCGAGCGCCACGATCGCCACGATCGCGACAATCGGCACCACGTATTTCTTCTTCGACGGCGCGGCCGGCGGCTGCTTCGGCTTGGCCGGCATCTCGTCAGAATGTTTTTCCTCGGTCACTTCATCGACCATCGTCGCCATGTGTGCAATCCATCGTCAAAGGTACTGATCGCTCAGTCGCCGATCGTGCGTGCGTCATGCGTTAGGCCGCCTCACGGCAGCGTCGTCACCGTTCCCACAGCGCGGGCCAGCGCGACGCGCGCCGATTGGTACGAGGCGAGCGCGTCCACCAACTGCGTGCGCGACGTATTCAGGGTCAGCGACGCCGTGATGACGTCCGCGTTGCCCGACACGCCGGCGCGGAATCGATCGCGCGCCTGCGCCACTTCCTGCTCCGTCAACCGCAACTGCTCCCGCGCCGCATCCACGGCTTGGCGTGCCGACCCGAGATCGAGGAGCGCGCCGCGCACCTCGATGGCCGCCTCCTGCCGCAAGTCGCGCCGCCGCACGTCGATCTCGCTCACGCGCGCTTCCGATTCCTCGACGCGTCCTTCACGGCGCAGGCCGTCGAACACCGGTACCGTGACCTGCACGCCCCACTGATACGTGTTCAGCTTGTTGCCGCCGTTCGTGCCGAGCCATCCCTCGTCGCCGAACGCGCTGAGCGATGGCAACCGCTCGGCGCGGATCGCGCCGGACGTCTGGCGCGCCGCCAGGAGCTGCTCGTCGGCGGCGCGCAAGTCCGGGCGGTTCTTGAGCGCCATGGCGATCGCCGCCTGTTCGTTAGGCATCGTGTCCGACAGGGCGAGGCGCGACAGCGTGTCGGCCAGCTCGACGCGGGCATCGAGCGGCAGCCCGAGCGAGCGAAGCAGGTCGAGCCGCGCGCGGTCACGCTCGTTCCGGGCGGCAATGAGCTGCGCGCGCAGGGATGCGACCTGGGCCTGGGCCCGTGTCACGTCGAGCGCGACACCCACGCCCGCGGAGAGTTGATCGTTCGCGATGCCGAGGAGCGAATCGGCGAGCACCGAGTCCGCTTCGCGCGCCGCGAGCTGCGCGTCGGCGCGCTGCGCCCGCAAGTACGCGAGCGACGCGGTGACCGCCGCCTGCTCGGCGACATCCGACGCGGTGGCGTTGCTCGCGACCGCCGTCGACTTCGCGCTCCGCACCCGGCTCAACGCGGCCCAGTCGAAGACCGTCTGCGAGAGCTTGCCGCGCACGTCGATCGTGTTGACGGGACCGAGCAGCTGTCCGCCGGGATCGAGTCCTGGCAGTGCGAACCCGAACGTCGCCGTGTTGATCGTGACGCCGTGCTCCAACGCATAGGCCGACACGTTGGGCAGCAGGTCGCTGCGCGCCTGTGTCACCTGTGCGGCCGACTGCGCGGCCTGGAACCGCGCTTCCTCGGCCGTGGCACTCTGGTGCGCCGCGAGGCGGGCGGCGTCGCCTAACGACAGGGGGCGCGACACGATGGTGTCGCGGTCCGCGTTCTGCGCTGCCGCCGGATGCGCCCATCCGGGAATCGCGATAGCCGACGCCGCCAGCATGGCCGCGGCCAGCCGGCGCCTTACATCGTGCACGCTCATGCCTTGTTCGCTGCGGAAGAAGCAGGCGAGGCCGGACGCGAACCCGCGTCCTTTCGCACCGCGCCCAGGAAAAAATCGAGGAGCTGCGCGAGCACCTCCTCGTCGGTCAGATGCGCGACGAGCGCATTCCGTTCCCGCTGCGCACACCAAATACCGTGACTGAGGATCAGCGCCTGAAACATGCGGGCGCTCTCCATCTCATCCATCTCGCGAAATTCCCCCGTGGCAATTCCGTGACGGAGAATGCCCGCAATCGCCTGCACGTTTCGACCGGGGACTTCGCGCTGGAAGAACTCGAGCAGAGCGGGGAAGTTGCGCAGCTCGCCGATGGACAAGCGATGGAGCTTCTCGAACATCGGCGTCCGAATGTGCTGCCACACCGAATGTGCGTAGTCGGCCAATTGATCCATCGCCGACGCGCTGGTGGCGATCGCACGCTCTTGAGCCTGGATGATCGTGTCGCCAACGAGCTGGCGGATCATCTCGCAGAAGAGCGTCTCTTTGTTGGAGAAGTAGAGGTAGATCGTGCCCTTGGAGACACCGGCCCGCTTGGCGATGTCTTCGAGACGTGCAGCGGCGAGGCCGGACTCGCCGAATACATCTACGGCGGCGTCCAGAATCTGACGCGGCCTGGCTTCAGGCAGCCGGCGCCAGCGGGGTTCATCAGGAGGAGCGGCTATCATCGTGTGTAGGTCATTCTCTAGTAACCGACCCGTCAGTCAGATAGTTTCAGGATGAGTCCGCTGGCAGCGGGTTGAGCCCCGGAACCGGATCCAACTCCTTGGCGTAGCTTGCCAGTCGCGGCCGTCGTCCTACATCATATTCTCCCGCTAGAAAATTCCTGTTCGGCGTGGATCCCATGACCACTGCGGCAGTTCCTCAGCTCCGGGAGCGATCGGCGTTCGAGATCATCGACGTGACGATCCAGTTGTTCCGGAGGCACTACGCCACGTTCGTGATGTTCATGATGTTGGCGTCGTTCCCGTACTGGATCGTGCTCTGGATGAGCGGACTGATGGCCGTCACGACGACCTTTGGCTCCGCCATGCCGCTCGCGCCGAATGTGGCGTTCAATCCGACGCTCTTTATGTTGGTGCCGCTGACCTGGGTGTGGGGGTTCGTCTTCCGGGGCGCGATGATCGTCGCGGCGTCCGATGCCTACCTCAACGGGGTCATCGAGCCTGGGCGCGCGCTCAGCAGTGCGCTCTCCAAGGTCCTGCCCGTCATGGGCGCCGCGCTTCTGTTAGGCATTGGATGCGCGGTCGTCGCGCTGCCGACGCTGTTCATCGGCATCATCTACCTGCTCCTCCGGTACTTCGCGGTCCTGCCGGCGATTCTGCTCGAGAACCAGACGGTGACCGACGCCTTCCATCGCTCGCGCGATCTGTCGTTCGGATTCAAGTGGCGGATTCTGGGCACGTTGTTCCTCTCGTGGGTCATCATGTTCGTCGTGATCGCGCTGTTGCAGGCGGTGCTGGTGTTCGTCAAGCTCCCGCCGCTGGCCGGCCAGCTGGTGAGCGCGGGTGCGTCGATTTTCATCGGGCCGATCATCACGATCACGCTGACGGTGCTCTACTACGACCAGCGCGTCCGGAAGGATGGGTTCGATCTCGAGATGGCCACGCGGGATCTGACGCCCGCGCCCGCGCACTGATCGCCTGACGCGACCTGCGCGGCGGCGACTAGCGAGGAAGTTGTGATAGTGGGCCGCCTGAGGGGTGGAACAACATCAATGGACTGCGCGACGTGAGTGTCATGCGCGAGCCCCAGCGATCCGGCGCTCTCCACCCAGAAACAACTGATGTCCTTCCTCTCCCTCAGGCGGCGTCGCCGCCGCTTCCCTCAGCGCAGCGCTTCCCCCCACGCGAGCGCCAGCGAGCGCTTCCCCATTCCCTGACCGCTATCCGAACCTCAGACGCGGTCTACTAGTGCGTCGCCGTCGCCGCCGGCTCCGTCCGCCCCGCGTAGTGCCGGTTGGTCAGCTGGACGATGGTGAACATGATGCAGAACAGCACGATCGCACAGACGATCAGCCCGGTAAAGCCGGCTTTCTTGTCTCCCGGAAGCGGGGGCGCCATTGCTCGATCTCTCCCAAAAGTGATGTGATCCGGCGCGCCGGCCTGCCGAAGGCGGCGCGCCTAACGATTAGGCCACGCGCACCGACGTCATCGTGTCGTTGGCCTGAATTTGCCGCATGACGTCCAGCCCGCGCGTGATCTTGCCGAACACCGTGTGCACGCCGTTCAGGTGCTTGGTATGCTGTTCGCTCAGCACCATGAAAAACTGGCTGCCGCCCGTATCCTTCCCGGCGTGCGCCATCGACAGCGCGCCGACCTCGTGCGTGTGCGGATTGCCCTTCGTCTCGCACTTGATCTTCCAGCCGGGCCCGCCGGTACCGATGCGTCGGTCGCCCGCCGGCAAATCGCGCGAAAGTGGATCGCCGCCCTGCACGACGAAATCCGGCACCACGCGATGGAATTTCACGCCGTCGTAGAACTTGCTGTTCGCCAACTTCTCGAAGTTCGCCACCGTGCCGGGCGCTTCCTTGTCGAAGAGCTCGGCCACAATGGTGCCTCGGTTCGTTTCGATCGTTGCGGTTTTCGACATGTCAAACGATGCCTGGGGACTGAACACGTTCCGCTCGCGCACTGCTCGGTGCGACGGCGACGATGGAACCGATGAACCATAGCGAAGGCGCACGCCCGATGCACCCGCCCTCAACCGGTCGCGCCGATCCGCTCGATGATCTCCCACTCCTGATCGGTCACCGGCTGCACCGACAACCGGCTGCCTTTCTGGAGCAGCACCATCTTCGCCAGCCCGCGCTCCTCTCGCAGACGCGCCAGCGTCGGCGGATGTGCGAGCGGCCGAACGGCGCGCAGGTCTACCATGTACCACATGGGATGCGCGCGATCGCTCTTCGGATCGAAGTGGTCCGATTTCGCGTCGAAGGCCGTGTCGTCGGGGTAGCCGGCGCGCACCACTTCGCAGATGCCCATGATGGCCGTGGGATCCGCGCTCGAGTGGTAAAAGAACACGGGATCGCCGACCTGCATCTCGTCGCGCAGATAATTCCGTGCTTGGAAGTTTCGCACGCCGTCCCACGACGTGGTGCGGCGCGGCGCCTTCCATAGATCCTGCCACGAAAATGTCGTCGGCTCCGATTTGACGAGCCAGCGTCGTTGGGCACGTGTCATACGAGCGATGATGGGCAGATGTCGTTGAGTACGCACTGCTCGCACTTCGGGCGACGGGCGTCGCACACGCGGCGCCCGTGCTCGATGAGCAGGTGCGACAGCATGGTCCAGTGCTCGCGCGGGAAGAGCGGCATGAGCGCGCGCTCGATTTTCACCGGGTCCGTCTCCTTCGTTAGGCCAAGGCGTTTGGACAGGCGAGCCACGTGGGTGTCGACGACGATGCCGTCATTCACGTCGAACGCATTCCCGAGCACGACGTTCGCGGTCTTCCGCCCAACGCCGGGCAGCGCCGTCAGCTCGTCCATGGTGCGCGGCACCTGGCCGGTGTGCCGCTGCACCAGCGCCTGTGCCATGCCGAGCAGGCTCTTCGCCTTACTGCGGAAGAACCCGGTGCTCTTGATCATCTCCTCGAGCGTCTCGCGATCGGCCGTGGCCAGTGCTTCGGCGTTCGGATACCTCGCGAAGAGCGCCGGCGTCACCATGTTCACGCGCACATCCGTGCATTGCGCGCTGAGAATCGTCGCGACGACCAACTCGTATGCATTGCGATGGTTGAGCGCGCAATGCGCATCCGGATAGGCCAGATGCAGACGGCGATAAATCTCCGCCGCACGCTCGGGTGTCGCGTTCGACTTCGAGCGTACGCGCGGCATGCCGGTGCGGCGTCGTGACGCCGATTTTTTGGCGCGAGTGCGCGCGCGTGGAGACATGCGCGGAAAATACGGCGCCGCGTCAGCCGGAACCACCGTCATCGCGCACTTCGACATAGGCGAGCCGCGAGGCACCGGCCGGCGCTGCCGGTTGCGCTGGATGAGCAATGAGCTGCTTGGGTCGAGCGTCGAGCGCGTGCAGAGCGCGGAGCACCAACGCCTCGAGCTCGCCTTGAGTCGACAATGTGCGCAGTCCGCGTTTCTCGCCGCCCGGGAGTGACGTCGAAAACGCGTCCTCGCCCGCCAACCACGGCGCCGCTGCACGCTCCTCGGCATCCCTCGGCGCAAGTTCGACGGGTGCGATCACGAGCGACGCGCCGGGTCGCTCGGGTCGCAAGCCGAGCACCAGAAGGATGCGCAGATCGACGAGCGTTCGCTCATCGATGGTCATCTCGTCGGCCGTCACGAAGCATCCGTCCACCGGCTCGAACGGCGCGTCGAGCGCCACGCGCGTCCACAAGCGCTGATTGGGGACCTGCAGGTAGGAGGAGGGCGGCGCCGCCAACTGCCATCCCCTCATGTCGTACTGGGGCGCGATGAGCTTCGTGGTAATCGCTTCGCCGAACGTATAGAATCGTCGGCCCGCGGCCCAGAACCGGTAGCCTTGCCAGAGGAGCTCGCCATACTGATCGACGGCCTCGGGCGGCGCGTCGTCGGCAATCATGGAGGACAGCGTCGCGCCGACGAGGCCCAACAGGAGGAAGTCGTCGTGCCGCAGCGCGTCGCGTCCGCGCTGCTCCGCTTCGGCGCGGATTTCGGGAAAGGCGTCGTGCTCGAGCGGTTCGAGAATGAGCTCGTAGGGCGTGACGCGCGGCTCCGCGCTCACGACGAGGCACCTCGCGCGTTCACGCCTCGACGCGCTGTTCGACTCCGGCTACTTCTCGGAACTGCCGCACGAGCTCATGCAGTTGGTGTTCCGTGTAGTCGATCTCCTGCGCCGCACCTTCGGTGTCGATGAGTCCCGCGCGCATCGAGATCGCGACTTGATTGAGATAGCGCACCTTGGCCAGGAAATCTTCGGTTACGGAGCGAAGCGCGATGAATCGCCTGCGACTCGCAGCAGCGCGGCGATAACGCGCAATCAACTCGTCTTCCGTGAGGCGGCGCGCCATCTGCTCGACTTCCTGGCGGCTTCGACCGGGCAGGTTGCCGCGGTCGGGAATGCCTTCATCCTCCCATTCGGTTTCCGCGAACCAGAGCCGACCGCCGTATTCGATCCCGTCGTACGAGATGAGCACGGATACATCGAGGCGACGGCCGCCAACCTCGATCGTCGCGAGATATGGCTGGACCGTTTCGTCAGGAGCGCTCATGTGGCCTCGGGCGGTGGTGACGAAGGAGAAGCGAGGGACGCAGTTTCGTCGAGAAATCGCCGGATGGCTGGGAACAGGGCGTCTGGTTCTTCAACGTAAGGCACGTGACCGCTCCCGTCGAGCACCACGAGGTGAGCGTGCGGTAGAGCCCGGGCCGCCACCTCCGACGACTCGAGCGGGATCGGATCGAGACGGCCGTGGATGATGAGCGTTGGGCATTGAACCGTCTCGAGATCCTTCCGTAAGTCGTAGTCGCCGAGGCTCGACCAAACCGACGTCTGGATGCGCGCGATCACCCGAAAGGGCGTGAGGGCGCGCGCGCGCTCGAGGCGTCCGAAGTAGCCGGCCACGCTCAGCTCGAACGCCCGCTGCCGGTACGCCTCTGGGTCGCGTTCACGCAGCCCGGATGCGGTGAGCTGTTCGCGCAGCCTGGCAACGGCCTCGGAGTTTTGTCGCCGTGCGAATTCGGCCTCGAACGCGTCGCGCAGCGCGCGGGAGATGGGTGCTGGATCGATGACCACCATGCGCGTTGGTCGTGGCGCGCTGCCGCGGTACGCCTCGATGGCGTAGAGCAGCGCCAGGAGTCCGCCCCACGAGTAGCCGATGATCGACAGCGGATCCAGGCCGAGCTCGTTGACGAGTGTCGCGAGGTCCTCGACGTGCGTGCGCCACGTGACGGGCGATTGGTCGTTCGTGCGCGACCGGCCGCTCCCGCGTTGGTCGTAGAACACGAGTTGGTATCGGTCGGCCAGCTCGAGCATCTGCGGCAGCAAGTAGTCGTGCGACGCGCCGGGCCCGCCGTGGAGCACGAGCAGGCGCGGCGCGTCGGCGGGTCCGTAGGAGGTCCAGTAGAGCGGAACCGCCGTGGCGGTGCTGAGCGGCATCTTGCGTTAGGCGTAGGCGGCGGCGAGGCGCACCGTCTGCACGTGCGCGTCCACGGTGTCCTCGAGGCGCGTGCCGTATCCGCCGCCGAGGACGATCGCGACGGGCAGGCCGATCTCGCGGCACGCCCCGAGCACCAGCGCATCGCGCCGTGCCATTCCCCCTTGCGTTAGGCGGAGGCGGCCGAGTCGGTCGCCGGCCAGGGTGTCCGCGCCGGCCAGGTAGACGGCCAGCTCCGCGCCCGCCGACCGTAACACGTCAGGCAACGCCGCCGCGAGGATCTCGACATAGGCGTCGTCATCGGTGCCGTCGGGCAGCTCGATGTCCGCGCAGCCGGGCACGCGGTGAAACGGATAGTTCTTCGCGCCGTGCATGCTGAACGTGAACACCCGCTCGTCACCGGCGAAGATGGCGTTGGTGCCGTTCCCCTGGTGCACGTCGAGGTCGATGATCACCGCTCGCACGAGGCGGCCGTCGCGTTGCAGCGTGCGAATCGCGATCGCCACGTCGTTGAACACGCAGAATCCCTCGCCGTGATCCGCAAACGCGTGGTGTGTGCCGCCCGACAGATTGATCGCGATCCCGCGGTCCAACGCCGCCCGCGCCGCCGCGATCGTGCCGCCCACTGAGCGATACGAGCGCTCGACCAGCGCCGGTGACCACGGAAAGCCCAAGCGACGCTCGGCTGCGGCATCGAGACGGCCCGCATCGATGTCCTCCACGTAGCGCTCGGTGTGGACCAGACGCACATCCTCGGCGCGCGCGCGATCCGGCTCGAGGACCCGCGACTCCGGGATGATGCCGTCGCCGATCACCCGGTCCCTGAGCAGACCGTACTTCGACATCGGGAAACGGTGTCCAGGCGGGAGGGGCACCACATACGAGGCGGAGGACCAGGCGAACAGCATGAAGGTTTGGATGCGTCGGGGATGTGTGAAGTGCTGCGTATGTTATGACGCCGCCGGGTGCAGGACCAGCCATGAACGGGTGGCCGCCGAGGGGCTTAGTCACCGCCTGCTACACGGTTACGCGCGATGGGGGTCGGGTGTCCCTAAGTAATACGGACGCGCCCACATCGGACGCCCCGGCCTCTGCCTCGAGGAGCTCTCTGCCGCATGGATCACGCACCGACTTTCGCGCGACACTTCGCTCGCCTCGTCTGGCAGTTGCTCAACGAAAACGACGACTACGACCTGCAACTGGCGTCGCTGCAACTGCTGGTCGGCGCGTCGCGCGCGGGCGCGGTGACCGTCGGCGTGACGGGCCAAACGCTGCTCGTCAACGGCGCTCCGTTAGGCGACGGCGGCCCCGAAGGCGAAGACCTCGTCGCGCAGCTGATCGGGCACTCGATCCTCCAGATCGCATTCGGCCAACCCTCCGCTCCCGCCGACGTGCTGCTCGTGGCGCGCATGCTCGCCACGCCGCCCATCGCCGGCGACGGCGGCCGGTCCGTCGTTGCGCGACTGGACTCGCTCGGAGCACGCACCGTGCGCGTGTCGCTCATTTCCGTCGAGGCGCCTCCAGTGCGCACATCCGCGCCGCCGGCGATCGGCACCGACGTGATCCCCGACATCGCGGTCTTCGCCCCGGCAGCACGCGCCGGGAACGGCAATGGCGCGACGAACGGCCACGGCCCGGAACCCGACGTCGGCAGCACCATCGCCACCACCGCGCGACTCAACGAGATGTTCGGCATCTTCTCGTCCACGCAGAGCGAGGACGGGTCGTCGGCCACGGTGTTCCAGCATCTGGATGCCGTCACGACGCCACGCGATGCGGCACGCGAGCTCGACGCGCTGCTCAAAGTGGTCGCCGAAGGATCGGCCCGTGCGCGCCACGATGTCGTGGCGGACATCTTGTACGGGCTTGTCGTTCGGGAGACGGCGCTCCAGGATGAAGCGATTCGCCGGCAGTACGGGGTCGCGCTCCGCCGCATCGCCGTACCGCCCATTCTCCGCAGCGTGACGGCACTGCTGCCGCGCCGTCGCGATCGGCACGACGAATACATGATCGTCATGGCGCGGTGCGAGGAAGCGGGCGCCGAGGCGCTGGCCGAGTCCCTCATCGCCGCGCCGACGATCGGCGATCGCCGGGTGTACTACGACGCACTGATCCGGCTGCGCACGGGCGTCCGCACCCTGATCCACATGCTCGGCGATGCCCGCTGGTACGTGGTGCGCAACGCCGCCGAGTTGTTAGGCGAGCTCAAGGTGGTCGAGGCGGAGGTGGAGCTGATGCGCCTGCTCGAGCACGGCGACGATCGCATCCGCGCCGCGGCGGCGAACGCGTTGGCGCGCATCGGATCGGCGCGGCGCGGGCGCGTATCGCGCGCGACGCCGGTGGCCTCCGACGGCGGCACCGGCGACGGACGCGCGCCGAGCAACGGCCAGCGGTCCGTGCACTCGATCATCAAGGCGTTGGAGAAGGAATCCGATTCGCGGGTGCAAGTCACCCTGGTCGCGGCGTTGGGCCAGTTGGGCACGGCCCAGGCGATCGACAAGCTGGTCGAGATCGCACGGACGGAGCGCGGCTTGCTCGCCAAGCAGCGGCCGACGCCGCTGCGCGTGGCCGCGGTGCACGCGCTCGGTCAGGCCAAGTCGCCCAACGCGCAGCAGGCGCTGCAAGCGCTGCTGCGCGACAAGTCGCCGGCCATTCGCGGCGCCGCGTCCTGGGTGATCCTGGGCAAGCGTGACGCGGCGGCGACGCCCGCCTGACGCCGCCGTCCGCCGCGCGGCGGCCCCGCCTAACGCTGAGTGAAATCGACCGCCGCCGTCACTCGGCGGCAGGTCTCCGCAATCAGCGTTGCCGTGTGATCCACGTCGTCCAGACTCACCAGCTCGTTGGGCGAGTGCATGTAGCGGTTCGGCACCGACACGAGCGCCGTCGCGATGCCTTCGCGCGCAATGTGGATCGCGTCGGCATCCGTGCCCGTGTCGCGACCCGCTGCCTGCAGCGTGTACGGAATCGAGAGCTCGTCGGCCGTCTCGCGCAGCAGCCGGAACGCCACCGGCGAGATGATCGAGCCGCGCGTCAGCACCGGTCCGCTCCCGATCGGGTGGTGGCCTAACTCTTTCTTCTCGATGCCGGGATGGTCGGTGGCGAAGCTCACGTCGACGACGATCGCCATCTGCGCGCCGATCGCCGCCGCGCTCACCCCCGCGCCGCCGCCGCGGTAGCCGATTTCCTCCTGCGTCGTCGCGGTGGCGACCACGCGCGCCGCCCCAGGCTTCTCCGCGTAGCGGCGGAGTGCCTCGAGCACCACGAACGCACCGATCCGGTCGTCGATCGAGCGCGAGACGATGCGGTTGTTGGGAAACCGAAGCATGCGCGAATCGATCACGCCGGCGTCGCCGACGTTCAGGCGCGCTGTGGTTTCCTTCGCGCTCGTCGAACCGATGTCCACCCACAAGTCGGCGAGCTTGGATGCCTTCTCACGGTCGTCGGCGCGCAGGAGGTGGATGGGCTTCTTCCCCACCACGCCGAGCACGTCGCCGTCCGCGCCGATGAATCGGATGCGCTGGCCGACGAGCACTTGGACATCCCATCCGCCGATGGGCGCGACGTACACGTAGCCATCGTCATCCACGTGCTGCACGATCACGCCGATCTCATCGATGTGACCAGCGAGCATGATGGTCGGGCCGCCGCCGCCGTCGACCGTGGCCATGCTGTTGCCGTGGACGTCGCCGCGCACGCCCGCAAAGCGGGCGGCTTCCTCGCGCCATGCGCGCGCCGGCGCGGACTCGAAGCCCGACGGCCCTGGGGTGTCCAACAATCGCTCGAGAAACGCCACGGCGGTGGAAGGCAGCATGGTCGGGATGTCGTTCCGTTAGGAGGCTCATCGACTGCGAGCCCCCAAATATGCGGGTCGTCCACCGTCGGCGTAAGGCCGCGCCGTTGGTCCACCGAGCCGTGCTCACGCATTCGCCGGCGTCTCGGGCGGCCGCGGCTTCGCCAGCATCCGTCGCGCACTGAACAACGCGCCGGCCGCGAGCACGGCCAGCGGCACGAGCACACCCATCGCCGCGATCCCCTGCGCGATGAAGCTCACGAAGTTGCGCCATGCTTGACGAAATGCCTCCGCCAGCACGCTCGTACTGCCGCGTTCTCCCACCACCGGCACCGGCTCGTGCACCGTCACCGAGATCGTGCTCACCGCCGCACGCGTGCGCAGGTAGCGCAGGCGTCCCTCGTATCGTTCGATCTCCTCGCGCACGCGCGACAACTCGCGCTCCACATCCAGGACGTCGCGGAGCTTGCCGGTCCGCGTCGCGAGCAGCCCGATGAGCCGCCCCTCCAATTTCCGTGCGTTGTCCATGCGCGCGTTGACGTCGACGTACTCTTCGCCCACATCGGCCGTCGACACGTTCACCGATTCGACGTTGCCTAACGGACGAAGCGCCGCCAGCGCGTCATCGAACCGCGCCGCGGGCATCCGCACCTCGAGCGTCGCCGAGTGTGGTTGGTCGTGCCCATCCTGCACCGACACGTCGGCCACGTAGCCGCCAACGCGTTGGGCAAGTGCGCGAACGCCGGCCACACCCGTGTCCAGCGCGCGGACCTCCACGCTCGCCTGCGCCGTCCGGATGAGCATCGACGGCGTGACCGTCTGGTCGGACAACGGCACCGAATCAGCGCCCGCCGGTTCGGTGCCGGACGACACGGCATCCGCTGCACCGAACGCCGCGCTCGCCTTGAGCGCATCTCGTTCTGCGGCCGGCGAGGCAGCGGGCGCAGCGGACTGCTGGGCCCGTCCTCCCGAGATGTCTCGCGCGTGCTCGACGGAGCCGCAGGCCATCGCGAGCATCGCCGCGACGGTCCAGACGACGACTGTGGTCTTCATGGTCGGCATGTCCTCGGTGATCCGCGCGGCTGCGCGGCCAACGGGACCGCTCGAGCTCGCACGGGACGTGTGGAGAGGAGACGCCGGACACCTGCCGTGCGTGCACACGCTCCCGTTGGGCTTGGCCATTACGGAACTCGAACGTCCAACCCTTTGTCGTTGCGCTCCAGCGCGGCGATATTGCCACCTCGCGTCTCGCCGGTCACCAGTCACCAGGACAGCCGATGCGCCTCCCCGTGATGGTCGCGATCCTCGCCGTGCTGCTGCTCGATGCAGCGGCTGGTCGTGCGCAAGACACACGCAGCACAGCGCCCATCTCCGCGCCCATCAGCAGCGTCGCCTACCGCGTCACATTCGACTCGGCCGACGCGCGGCGGCGCCTGCTGCACGTCGACATGTCCTTCACCTCGGGCGGCGACCAGCCCGTCATTCTCGCACTGCCGGCATGGACGCCGGGCTCGTACGAGCTCGACTACTTCGCCCGTCGTGTCCTGCGGTTCAAGGCCGAGAGCGACGGCCACCCGCTAGTGTGGGACAAAGTCGACTACGACACCTGGCGCGTGCGCCCCCAAGGCGGCAAGCCCATCAGCGTGTCGTTCGACTACCTCGCGGACACGCTCGACAACGCCATGGCCTGGGCGCGTTCCGACTTTGTGATGTTCAACGGCACGAACCTGTTCCT
>DASYXE010000605.1:0-14582 GCA_035935375.1 Gemmatimonadaceae bacterium
CCGCGCGAACGCATCTTCCGGCGGCAGTGAGGGAGATTCGAGTGCGGGTGGCCGATGCGGCCGCGGCGCAGGGCGACGCGATGCTGACCACGATCGGGCTCGGCTCGTGCGAAGCCATCGTGCTCTACGACGCCGACCGGCGCGTGGGCGGGCTGGCGCACGTGCTGCTGCCGAGCGAGTCGCTGGCGCAGGACCGTTCCAACCGGGCCAAGTTCCCGGGCACCGCGGTGCCGATGCTCCTGGAGCAGATGCAACAGTTGGGCGCGCGTCCGACGCGCATCACGGCGCGCATCGTGGGCGGCGCGAGCATGTTCGCCGCGCTGATGCCCGCGGGCGGCCTCCAGATGGGCGAGCGCAATCTGCTCGCCACGCGCGACGCGTTAGGCAAGGCGCGTCTGCCGATCACCGGCGAAGACGTGGGCGGCGGGCACGGCCGCAGCGTGTTCTTCCACCTCGCATCGGGCACGGTGCAGGTGCGCTCCATGGTGAAGGGCGATGTCGTTCTCTAGGGCGCCGCGCACCGTGCTGGTGGTGGACGACAGCGCGTTCATGCGCAAATTGGTGGCCGAGATGGTCGACGGCGCCGGCGATTTTCGCGTGGTGGGCACGGCGCGCAACGGACGCGACGCGCTGAGCAAGGTGCATGCGCTCGACCCCGATCTCGTGACCATGGATGTCGAGATGCCGGAGCTCGACGGCATCGGCGCGCTCGGCTACATCATGAGCGAGTCGCCCCGGCCCGTGATCATGTTGAGCGGCGCGGCCACCGGCGACGCGGGCGATCTCACGATCCGCGCGCTCGAGTTAGGCGCGGTGGATTTCGTCCGCAAACCATCGGGGCCGATCAGCCTCGACCTGGGTGTCGTGCGCGAGCAGCTGCTGGAAGCGCTGCGCGCCGCCGAGCAGGTGAACCTGCGCGGCGTCGAGCTCCTGGCCCGGCCGCACGCGCCGGAGCCGCGCGCGCCGGCGCACGATGCCCGCGCGGTCGGCGCCGCCACGCGGGCCGTTGTGATCGCGGCGTCCACCGGCGGACCCCGCGCGTTAGCCGAGATCATCCCGCGCTTCCCGCGCGATCTGGACGCGGCGGTGCTCGTGGTGCAGCACATGCCCCCGGGATTTACGCGCAGCCTCGCCGAGCGGCTCGATGCGCAGAGCAACGTGCAGGTCGTGGAAGCAACCCACGGCGAAGTGCTGCGCACGAATCGCGTATACGTCGCGCCGGGCGGACTGCACATGCGCGTGGAGCGTGCGCAGGGCATCGGCGCGCCGACCATCGTGCTCTACGACGCGCCGACCATCTGGGGCGTCCGTCCGTCGGCCGATCCGTTGTTCCGGAGCGTCGCCGAGGCGTTCGGCGCGCACGCGATCGGCGTCGTGCTCACCGGTATGGGCCGCGATGGAGCGGCCGGGTTGCGCGCCGTGCACGACGCGGGCGGCGCCGGCCTCGCGCAGGATCGCGACTCGTCGATCATCTATGGCATGCCGCACGCGGCTGCGTTAGGCGGCGGCGTCGACCACGTCCTGCCCCTCGACGCGTTGCCCGGCGCGATCGCGGACCTGGTGGCGCGCGACCGCGCGCCGGAGGCGCGATGACGGCCGGCGCGACCGATACGGCCCAGCCCACGGACATGCTGCTCTTTCGCCAGGGCGGCGAGCTGTTTGCGCTGGCGCTGCGCTCGGCGCTCGAGGTCCGCGAGCTGCCCGCGCTGGAGGCCGTTCCCGGCATGCGCGACGGCATGTTGGGCGTGTTCCCGGTGCGCGGGTCGTACGTACCGGTGTACGCCCCCGAAGCAGCGTTAGGCTTGCCGCCCGCGTCCTCGCACGCCGCGGTGTTGATATTGCGGCGCGCCGGCGGTGCGATCGGCATCGCGCTGGAAGACGTGGAAGATGTGATCACGGTGGATCAATCCCGGCTGCACCACCCGCACGCGGTCGCGGCGGGCGCCGGGGTGGTACTGGGCGTCGAGCGCCGCGGCACCGAGCTTGTGGCGATCGTGGACGCCGATGCGCTGGTCGATGCGTGCGCCACACCGCGCACGGGAGAGGAAGAATGACGACGGCAACCTCGCAGCAAGTGGTGACCTTTCGCGTGGGCGACGAACACTTCGCCGCCGACGTGCTGGCCGTGGAGCGCGTGCTGCGGCACGCGGCGCCCATGCCGGTGCCTAACTTACCAGACTGGATGGAAGGCGTGCTCGAGTACCAGTCGCGCGTCGTGCCGGTGATCGATCTCAGGCGGCGCTTCGGCCTCGACGAGGACGGCCGCCCCCAGACGGGCGTCCGCATCATCGTGTTCCGCGCCGGCGACGAATGGTTGGGCGCGCTCGTGGACGCGGTGCTCGAGGTCGTGAACATCGACCCCGCCCACCTGTCGCCCCCGCCGCCGCTCTTCCGCGGCCTCAAGGCGGAGTACGTGCGCGGACTACTGCGCCGCGACGGCCGGATGATCATCCTGCTCGAGATGGCGCGGCTCCTCACGGCCACGGAACACCTCGAGCTGCAGCGCGCGAGCCAGGGAGGGGCACCGTCGGATGGCTGACGTCGACGGACGACCGTTTCGCGCGCGCATGGGCGCGATCGAAGCGCGACTCGATGCGCCGCAGGCGGGTGCGGATCGCGACGCGATCAAGGCGGACATCATCGCCCTCTACAAGGAGGTCGAGCAGGAGATCGCGCAGCTCACCGCGCTCCGCGAGGACGTGAAGCGCCTGGTGGACCGGTGGAAGCAGATCGGCGGCGGCGCCGCGGCAAAAGCCACGAACGTGCCGGCGTTCGGCGGCGAACGCCCGGTGATGGCGGATCACATCGGGGCGTCCACCTACCTCGAGAAGGGCTGGAGCCTCATCTCGTTAGGCGACCACGACGCCGCCGAGCGCGCGCTGCTCAAGGCGCTCGAGCTGTCGCCTAACGACCCGCAGGCCGAGTCGCTCCTCGGGTGGGCGCAGATGCTGCAGGAAAAATACGACGAGGCGCTGCTCAACTTCCAGAAAGTGCTCATGCGCCAGCCCACGAATTCGCTCGCCCGCATCAACCTCGGCTACATCTGCCTCAAGAAGAAGATCTTCGGCGAAGCCATCGAACACCTGTCCAAAGCCATTCGCCTCGACAACGACCGCAAGGCCAGCTTGTACGCGCACTTCTATCTCGGTCTGGTGTATGCGGAGCGAGAGATGTACGAGGATGCGCAAACGTTCTTTCGCAAGACGCTTGCGCTCGGCCCGAACCTCATCGAGGCCTACTACGAGCTGGGTCGCGTGCTCTGGTTCGACAACAAGCGCGACGACGCGCTCGAGACGTGGCGCTCCGGACTGGCCGCCAACAAGTTCAATCCATGGGGCAAGCGTTGCGGCGAGATGCTCAAGCACATCGAGGAGGGAGGCACGCCCGCTCGAAGCGCGTAGCGCTCGCTGTCGCCTTCGCGTGCGCCGCGCTGGTGCGCGCAGCACCGTCGGCGGCGCAAGTTGGGTCGCCGGCAGTTCGGTTGGACGAGGGCCGATTCACCGTCGTCGCCTTCCCGCACGATCTCACGCTCGCGCACGCCGTGCTCGCGCGCGCAACCACGACCGACACGTTCCCCGGACTGCCGCGCCCAACGGAGCGCGTGCTGATCGCGATCGCGCCCGATCACCGCCGATTCCGAGAGTGGTCCGGAGCAGGAGCTCCGGAGTGGGGCGCCGCGGTGGCGATTCCCGACGAGCACCGCATCGTGATGCAGGGCTCCAATGCCGGCTCGGGCGCCGGCGACCCCATGCAGGTGCTACGGCACGAGCTCGCACACCTCGCGCTGCACGAGTATCTCGGCGACCTGCCGCCGCGCTGGTTCGACGAGGGTTACGCCAGCGTCGCGGCCGGCGAATGGGATCGCGACGCGTTCCTCACCACGAGCGTCGGTCTCGTGTTGCACGGGGTCCCACGGCTCGATTCGTTGGACGCGGAGTTCGAGGGCGGGGAATCGCGCGCCGGCGGCGCCTATGCGCTCTCGTATCGTGCCGTCCTCGAGCTGGCGTCGCTCGACCCGCAGCGCGGCCTCGCACTTTTCTTCCAGTATTGGCGAGAGACGAAATCGATGGACGTGGCCATCCGCCGAGCGTACGGAATGACGGAGGACGCGTTCGAGCAGCGGTGGCGCGACCATACGATGCGACGCTACGGCGCCCTCGCCATCATGGCGAACATGTCCCTCATCCTCGGCCTGCTTGGCATCATCATTGTGCCCCTGTACGTGATGCGCAGACGACGCGACCAGCTCCGCCTGGATGAATTGCGTCGCGCCGAGGCGGCAGCTGAGCGCGCCGCGCAGGCGGATGCGTTGACCGCGCTGCTCGCGACGGGTCAGGCCGAGCCACAATCGGACGGGCCGCCGCCGCCCGGAAATCCGTGACACGCGCGTAACGCGCCGCCTACAATCGCTTGACATGTACGAGCAGCCGATTCACACTATCTGACTATGGCAAAAGTGGAGAGTCCGACTCGTCCGCAGACGTATGTGTGGTGGGCTGCGGCAGCAGTTTGCTTGGCCGCCGGCTACGCGGATTTAGTGCGTGGCGGAACGACGCTCGCGCCGATTCTGCTGGTCGTTGGTTACTGCGTTCTCATTCCGCTCGCACTCCTCAAGTAAGGCAGCAACGCTCCGTTCCACAGGCTTCGGTTGCTCGGGGGCGCGAAGAGTGCGTGAAGGGCAACCTGCTCACCGGCGGCATCCCGGATTTTTCCGGGGGCGAATAGCTCAGTTGGTTAGAGCGCCTGCCTTACACGCAGGAAGTCGGGGGTTCGAGTCCCTCTTCGCCCATGTACTGTTGTGCTCGGACCCCATCGGCGATGTTCGGGGTAGATCAGGATAACTCTCGGAGGGTAGCGAACGTGAAGGCAATGACTTACAGGGCGAGCGCGGCCGTGTGGGGATTGGCAGCGGTCGCATTCGCCTGGGCCCCGATGTCGGCAGCTGCGCAAGTCACGCGGCGCGTCCCGATTCCCGAAGGGACGCCGCGAATGATGGTGGCACCGTTCCGGGGGAACGAGGTCGGACTGGGACCCAAAGTGAGCGGGCAGGTCATCGACAAGCTCACCTCGGATATCCCAATCAAGAACCTGTTCGTGATTCCGCAGAAAGCCGTCTGCGACAACCTCAAAGCATCCGGCTTCAGCTGCGACAGCACGCCCGATCCCATCACGTCCAAGCTGCTCGCGACGCAGTTGCGCGCCGATCAGTATCTCGAGGGCAACGTCACCAAGAACGCCGACACCTACAAGCTCGAGACGCGCATGGTTCTCACGCGCGACAACAGCATGGTGCAGCCGCTCCCCGACCTTCAGGGCAACAAGCTCGGCGACCTGATCGACAAGCTGTCGAAGGAAGTGCAGGCAGCTCGCAAGCAATTGGACGACGAGCAAAAATGCGAGAACGCCCTCCGGGCCGGTAATGCGCAGGACGCCATAGCATCCGCGCGTACCGCGATTACCGAGTATCCGCAGTCAACGATCTCGCGCGTCTGCCTTGGCAATGCCTTCCTTGCGGCGAAGGCTCCGCCCGACTCGATCATCTCGGTAACGTCCAAGGCGGTCGAGATCGATCCGAAAAACAAACCGGCGCTCGCGCTACTGGCCGACGCCTACAAGCAGAAAGCCGACACGCAGAAGGACACCACGGCGCTCGATAAGGCCGTCGACACGTGGGCGGCAGAGCTCGCGGCTGATCCCAAGAACCTGAAGTTGGTCGAGGATGTATCGCAGCGAATTGCGGCGTCCGGTCGTGCGGCGCGCGCCAAGCCGATCATTATCCAGGCGGTAACGGACAATCCGGGCGACCCGTCGCTGGTACACTTGAAGTGGCTCATTCTCCAAGCCACGAAGGACTACGCAGAGGCGGCTACGACCGGCGAGGAAATGGTCCAGACTGACACGTCGCTCGCCGACACCAGCTATTTCATCCGTCAGGCATCGTTGTACGCGCTGATCAATCAGCCGCAGAAGGCAGCGCAGACCACCGCCAAGGGCGTCGCAAAGTTCAAGACCAACGAAGCGCTCTGGTCGCTCGACGCGCAGACGCAGGAGCTTGCCGGTCAGTCGCAGCAGGCAGTCATCTCGGCGAACCAGGCGATCAAGCTCGATCCGAAGGACAACCAGGCGTATTTGCGTAAGGCCAGGGCCGAAATGGATCTCAAGCAGCCGGACAGTGCTATGGCGGCGCTGAGGGGGGCGATGGCAAACGGCGGGGACAAAGGAACGGTCGGTCAGTTCCTGTTGGTTCTCGCAAAGCAAGCGTACGACGCAGCCAACGATACAGCCAACGGTCACAAGCCGAATATCCCTGACTGGCAGAAGGCAATCGGGACGATTTCGTCGGCCGACAGCGTTGCGCCGAGCCCGACGACGAAATTCTTGTTGGGCGTGGCCTATTTCCGCGTGACCGACATCGCGGTCCGACAGAATCAGACCGACAAGAAATGTGACCTCGCGAAGACAGCGCAGGACGCTGCGCTCAACTCGCAGATCAACATGCAGGCGGGCGGATCGATCGATCCGAAAACGGCTGCGACGCTCCTTGGAATCCTACCGAAGTACTCACCAGCCATCGACGCGCAGGTGAAGAAATACTGCAAGTAGTCGATGATCCGACATGCACGATGCGCCCGCCGATGATCGGCGGGCGCTATCGTTAGGAGGGCGCTTGACGCCGCGCGTCGTTCGCCGCTAGTATGCTCCCCCCGAGTCAACCATCGCACACAATGTCGGACGCTGGAGCGTGGGCGAGCGAATACCATGCGCCGGTGATGGCGAAGGAAGTCGTCGACGTGCTCCGCGGATGCGACGATGTGCTCGACGGAACGCTCGGAGGCGGTGGGCACGCGCTCGCATTGCTCGAGTCCGGCGCGCGCGTGACGGGAATCGATCGAGATCCGGAAGCGGTGGCGGCATCGCGCGAGCGATTGGCCGCGTATCACACGGCGGGTCGATTTCGCGCGATCACGGCGAACTATGCTGACCTCGATCACGTCGACGAGCTTGTGGGCGTGCGGTTCAACGGCGTTCTTCTGGATCTCGGCGTTTCATCCCACCAACTGGACGACCTTGCGCGCGGTTTCTCGTTTCGCGAGGGAGCTGCGCTCGACATGCGCATGGACGGACACGAAGGCGGATCCGATGCCGCCGCGCTGTTGCAGGAGGCCGACGAACGTACGCTCACGCAAATTTTTCGGGAGTACGCCGACGAGCCGCGCGCACGGCGTCTGGCGCGCGAAATCGTACGGCGCCGGGAGCGGCGCCCGTTCGCCACGAGCGACGATCTGGTGGACGCCATTCGCGGTGCGCTCGGCGCCCCGCCGCGCACGGGGCCGGCAGTGTTCGCAAGACTGTTCCAGGCGGTTCGCATCGCCGTGAACGACGAGCTCGGTGGTCTCGAGCGAGCCCTGCCATTGCTGCGCGAGCGGCTCACCCCGGGCGGCGTGCTGGCGGTCATCGCGTATCACTCGGGAGAGGACCGGATCGTCAAGCAGGCGTTTCGCGCATGGAGCACCGCGTGCACGTGCCCTCCGAAGCAGCCGGTGTGCACGTGCGGCGGGCGGGCTCTGGGCACCACGCTCACTCGGAAAGCGACCACGGCCACCGCGGCCGAGGTCGAGGCGAATCCGCGCGCGCGAAGCGCGCATCTCCGCGCATGGCAAAGCGCCGCGTAGCCGCCCGCGGCCGCGCCTGGGTCGCGCTGGCGCTGTTCGGTTTCGTTCTGATCGCCGCGGGCGTCATCTGGCGGAGGACGGCGGGCATCGCGCGGTCGCGAGAGATTCGCACGCTCGAGCAGCGGCGTGTGCAGTTGGAGTCGGAGCGGGCGCAGCTCGAGAGTGACGTGCGGAATCTGTCCAGCCGAAGCGTTCTCGCGCCGTTGGTCGAGCATCGCCTCGACATGCGCGTGCCCAACGATTCGCAGGTAGTCATTCTCCCGCGACCCAGATCGGCGCCGTAATGGTGTTTCGCCAGAGCCGTATCACCCTCATTCACCTGTCGCTGGTGCTCTTCGCCGGAGCGATCATCGTGCGCGCGGCGCAGGTGCAGCTGTTCCAGTCGAAGCAGTGGGTGCAGCGGGCCGCCCAACAACATTTCGCATCGACGGCGCTCCCGGCATCGCGCGGTGCGATCTACGACGTCAGCGGCGCTCCGTTAGCCATGAGCCGGCAGATGCTGCGGCTCAGCATCTCGCCGCGCGAAGTGAAGGACCGCCGCGCGGTGGGCCGCGACCTCGCGCGGCTCGGCGTGCCGGCGCCGTTCGTGTCGCGCGCCACCGATGCGCGGCGTGCGTGGGTGGACATTCCGGGCACGTTCTCGCCGGCGAGCGCGACCGATCTCGCGGCCATGCGCGGCGTGTACACGCGCCCAACGGTGGATCGCGTGTACACGCCGCGCGAGGCGACGCGGCGCATCGTCGGCTGGGTGGACGACACGGGGACGGCGCGCGCCGGACTCGAGCTCGCACTCGACTCGCTCTTGCGCGGCATCGATGGACACGCGGTGATCGCGCGCGATGCGCGTGGGCGCCGGTTCGATTCGCCGGCCGACAGTGACGTCGCGGCGGAGTCGGGCGACGCGGTGCAGCTCACCATCAATCAGGAGTTGCAGGAGATTTCAGTACGCGCGCTGTCGGACGCGATCAGCAAAATGGGCGCGACCGGCGGCGACATTGTGATCCTCGATCCGCAGGACGGCGAGATCCGCGCGATGGCGAGCGACCGCGTTGGGCAGCCGAGCTTCGGCAATCCCGCGATCAGCGAGCCGTTCGAGCCAGGGTCGACCGTAAAACCGTTGTTCGCGGCCGAGCTGCTGCAGCGCGGACTGGCGCATCCCACGGACACCGTGAACGCCGAGAACGGCGTCTACACGATCGAAGGACGCACCATCCACGACGACGAGCCGAAGTCGCGTCTCACTCTCGCCCAGGCGATCGAGTACTCGAGCAACATCGCCATGGTGAAGTTCGTATCCCGCCTGACGCCACGGCAGGAGTTCGAGACGCTGCGCGACTACGGATTCGGCATGCCCACGGGCGTGCCGTATCCCGGCGAGGCGTCGGGGATCCTGTATCCGCCGTCGGACTGGTCGAAGCAATCGCCGGCGTCCATGGCAATCGGCTATGAGGTCGCGGTGACGCCGCTGCAACTGGCGGCCGCGTACGGGGCGATCGCGAACGGCGGCGATCTGTTGGAGCCGGCGTTGATCAAGGAAATCCGCTCGCGCGACGGGACGGTGCTCTACCGCCACGACCGCCGCGTCGTTAGGCACCTGTTCTCGGCGCAGGTTGCGGCGACGGTGCGGAAGATGATGGTGGGCGTGGTGCAAGGCGGCACGAGCACCGAAGCGCAGCTGGCGCGCTTCACGTTGGCGGGCAAAAGCGGGACGGCGCGCCGCGGCGCAACCAAGCATGGATATACCGCCGGACACTACACGGCGTCGTTCATCGGCCTGTTCCCGGCGGACAAGCCGCTGTACGTGATCATCGTGAAGCTCGACGATCCCAAATCGACGATTTATGGCGGCAAGGCAGCGGCGCCGGTGTCGAAGATCGTGCTGCAGGCGGCGATTGCGTCCCGCGACGCGGCGCTCGACCGCACGGCGTTGGCGTCGAGCGAGTCGTTGTCGAAGATCGAGGACACGACGGTTGCGTCGGCGGGCGAGGTCGCGACGCGGAGCGATGCGGCGCCCGACACCGACAGCGCACCCGCTCCGCCGGTGGTCGTCGTGCTGCCCGCGCATACGGCCGCCCAACGGGCGCTCGGGCCGCGCGCCGTGCCGGACGTGCGCGGCCTGACGATCCGCGCGGCGGTGTACGCGCTGCACCACGCGGGCTTCCGCGTGCAGGCGAGCGGGGCCGGGCTCGCGCAGAGCACGCTGCCTAACGCAGGCGCCGTGGCGGGCGCGGGTTCTCTCGTCCGGTTGGTGGCCGCGCCGTGACGCCATTCCAATCGGAAAAGGTGGTGTCGGCGCTCCGCAGCGCCGGGCTGCTCCTCGCGACGCGCGGCACGCTGCCCGCCGAGCTCACCGACGTGAGCGACGACAGCCGGCACGTGCACCCGGGCTCGCTGTTCATCGCCGTCAAGGGCTCGGAGCGCGACGGCCACGATTTCCTGCCACAGGCGGCGTCCAAAGGCGCGGCGGCCGCGATCGTCGAGGATCGCGCACGCACGGACCTGCCGGCGATGGTCGTGCGCGAGGGACGGCGCGCGGCCGCCATCGCCGCCGCGGCGGCCTTCGATTCGCCGGCCCAGGCGCTGCGGCTCATCGGCGTGACGGGCACCAACGGCAAAACGACCACCGTGCACATCCTGCGGCACCTCCTCGACGGCCACGGCGGCCGGAGCGCGTCGATCGGCACGTTGGGCGTGCTCGTGGGCAGCGCCGGCGCTCCGTTAGGCGACGGCGGCGACGCCGGCCTCACCACGCCCGGCCCCGTCGAGCTCCAGCGCACGCTGCGCGCCCTCGTCGGCGCGGGCGTGCGGTCGGTGGCCATGGAGGCGTCGTCCCACAGCCTCGACCAGCGGCGCATCGACGGCCTCGTGTTCGAGTCGGCCATCTTCACCAACCTCACGCGCGACCACCTCGACTACCACGGCACGATGGAGGCGTACTTCGACGCCAAGGCGCGCCTGGTGTCCTACCTGGCGCCCCGCGGCGTTGCCATCGTGAATGCGGACGACCAGGCGTGGGCAAAGCTGCCTTCCACGCCGCGCACGATCACGTTCGGCTTGTCGGACCGGGCCACCGTGCGGGCCGACGCCGTGCACTACGAGCCCCGCGGCAGCGAGTGGCGTCTCGTCATGGGATCGCAGCGCCACGCGTTGCACTTGCCGCTCATCGGCAGCTTCAACGTCGCAAACGCGCTCGGCGCGGCGGTCGCCGCGTGGGACCTCGGGCAGTCGTTGTCCGAGGTCGCGTCGCGGTTGCGCACGGTCCCGCAGGTGCCGGGGCGACTCGAGATCATCCACGAGCATCCAACGGTGCTGCGCGATTACGCGCACACGCCCGATGCGCTCGAGCGCGCGATCGCGGCGGTGCGGCCGTTCACGCGCAAGCGATTGTTCGTGGTGTTCGGCTGCGGCGGCGACCGCGATCGCGGCAAGCGTCCGCAGATGGGCAACATCGCCGAGCGCGCAGCCGATTGGGTGATCCTCACGAGCGACAATCCACGCACCGAGGATCCCGAGGAGATTCTGGACGGTATCGAGCGCGGCATGCGCCGGACGAACCACGAGCGCATCGAAGAGCGCGACCTGGCAATCCTGCAGGCGCTGGAAAAGGCGGATCCGCGCGACGATGTGATTTTGCTCGCAGGAAAAGGCCACGAGACGTATCAGATTCGCGGCACGGTGAAACATCCCTTCGACGAAAAGGTGGTCGTGGCGGAGCTCACGGGCAGGATGCGGTGACGGATAGCCGAGCGGCATCGCTCAGGAATACCGGCGCGGCGCCGTACGGTCGTGAGCGGGAGGGGGGAGAGTCGTTCTGGACACGCGATCGCGTGGCCCAGGCACTGGCGTCCTGCGCAACAGTTGTGCTGCCGCGCGGGTCGTCGCCGTTCTCGGGGGTGAGCACCGACACGCGGAGCATCGCGCCCGGATCGCTCTTCGTGGCGCTGGCCGGCGAGCACTTCGACGCGCACGAGTTCGTGGGCGAGGCCGCGACGGGTGGCGCAGCCGCGGTCGTGGTCTCGCGGCCCGCCGCGGCGGCCGGACTCGGCGTGCCGGCGTACGTCGTGTCGGACACGCTGGTTGCGTTAGGCGCGCTGGCGAACTACCGGCGCCGGGCGTGGGGGCCGCGCGGCCCGGTGATCGCCATCGCGGGCTCCAACGGCAAGACGACCACGAAGGAGCTGACGCGCTCGGCCCTGGCGAGCCGGCTCGAGGTGCATGCGACCTCCGGCAACCTCAATAACCTGGTGGGCGTGCCGCTGACACTCCTCGCGCTACCCGACGCGGCCGACGTCGTGGTGGTCGAGTTGGGCATGAACGTGCCCGGCGAGATGGCGCGACTCCGCGCGATCGCCGAGCCGACGCTCACCGTAATCACGTGCATCGCCGAGGAGCATCTCGAGGGGCTGGGGAGTCTCGAGGGCGTGATGCGCGAGGAATCGATCGCGCTCGACGGGGCGCAGATCGGCGTCGTGCCGGCATCGCAGCCCGAGCTCGTCGCCGTGGCGCGCGGCAAAGTGCGTCGACTCGTGACCGCGGGCCTCGGCGAAGGCGACGCGTGCGCGAGCCGGTGGGGCACCGCTCCCGACGGACACGGGTGGCTCGAGCTCGACGGTATCACCGTGAGGCCGCCCGTGCCGGGTGCGCACAACCTGCGCAACGCGATGCTGGCGATGGCCGTGGCGCGGGAGTGCGGGATCCCGGCCGCCGACGCGGCGCGCGGCATCGAAGGCGCGGTGATGCCGCCCATGCGCATGGCGTGGGAGTCGTTAGGCGCGGCGACGCTCATCAACGACGCGTACAACGCGAGCCCGGCGTCCATGCGCGCGTCCCTGGACGTGTTGGCCGGCCTGGAACGCGGGCGCCAACGCGTGGCGGTGTTGGGCACGATGCGCGAGCTCGGGACGCACGCGGCGCGCCTGCACGACGAGATCGCGCGCTATGCCCTCGCCACGACGATTGACGTGATCGCCGCCATCGGCGAGATGGCGGCGGCGCTGCGCGCGGCGGCGCCTGACGACCCGCGTCTCGTGCTCGCCGACGACCTCGACGCGCTCTGGCCCCGGCTCGAGCCGCGGCTCGCACGCGATGCCATCGTGCTGATCAAGGCCTCGCGCGGTGTGCGCCTCGAGCGACTCGTCCCGCCTCTCACCGCTTGGGCGACGCGATAGTGCTCTACCATTTTCTCACCCAATACATCAACGCGTGCCGCGCCTGCGGCGTGTTCAACCTCTTCACGTACATCAGCTTCCGGTCGGTGGGCGCGGCCCTTACCGGATTCGTCGTGGCGATTCTGGTGGGCAAGCCGATCATCGTGCGGCTGCGCGCGATGAAAGTGCGGCAGGTGGTGCGCCAGGGCACGCCAGACACACACCAGGGCAAGGGCAACACGCCGACGATGGGCGGACTGATCGTGATCATCGGCGCGGTGGTGCCGACGCTGCTGTGGGCGCGTCTCGACAACCGCTACGTGTGGATCGCGCTCATCGTCACGGTGTGGATGGGCGCGATCGGTTTTCTGGACGACTATCTCAAGCTCAAGCAGAAGCGGGAAGGGCAGGCCAACGTGGGCCTCGTCGAGCGATACAAGCTGGCGGGGCAGATCGTGGTCGGCGTCGGGTTAGGCATCTGGCTCTGGAAAGCGCCGCTCTCCACGCTCCCGGGCGCGTCGACGACGCTGCCGTTCTACAAGTACGTGCTGCTCGTGCCCATGGCGGCGGGACTGGCGTGGCTGTACGTGCCATGGGTGGCGTTCGTGCTCACCGGCGCGAGCAACGCGGTGAATCTCACCGACGGCCTCGATGGGCTGGCGACGGGGCTGACCGCGATCGCAGCCGCCACGTTCGCCATCTTCGCCTACATCATCGGCCGCATCGACACGAGCGAATACCTGCGCATCTTCTATCTGCGCGGTGCCGGCGAGCTCACCGTCTTCTGCTCGACGCTGTTCGGCGCGCTGATCGGCTTTTTGTGGTACAACACGCACCCGGCCGAAGTGTTCATGGGTGACACGGGCTCGCTGGCCCTGGGCGGTGCGTTAGGCGCGATCGCGATCCTGCTCAAGAGCGAGTTCCTGTTGTTGCTCATCGGCGGCGTGTTCGTGGCCGAGACGGCGTCGGTGATCGTCCAGCGGTCGGTGTTCAAGCACCGGAAGCGGAAGTACGGTCTCGACTACGCGAAGGCCCACCGCGTCTTTCGACGAGCACCGCTGCACCATCACTTCGAGCTGAGCGGGTGGACCGAGACGCAAGTGGTCGTGCGCTTCTGGATCCTGGGCATCTTCTGCGCGTTCGTGGCACTCACGACGCTCAAGATTCGATGATTCCACGCGCGTGGCGGCAGGGCGAGGTGGCCGTCGTGGGCCTGGGCGCGAGCGGGCGCGCCGCCGCCGAGCTCTTGCTGCGCGATGGGCTCCGCGTGTATGCGTCGGATGCCGCGTCGTCGGACGGGGCGGCACGGGCGGCGGCGGCGCTGGGCAGGTTCGGCGCGTCGGTCGAGACGGGCGGCCACGACCTGGCGCGCGTGGCGCGCGCCGCGGTCGTGGTCGCCAGTCCCGGTGTCCCGCCGGACGCCGCGCCGCTCGCGCGCGCGCGAGCGGCCGGCGTGCCGGTGGTGAGCGAGATCGAGGTGGGCCTCCGGTATCTCGCCCCGAGCACGCGCTACATCGCCATCACGGGCACCAACGGCAAGACGACCACGACCGCCATGGTGGGCCATCTGCTGCGCGCGTTAGGCCTGGCGGCCGTGGACGCGGGCAATATCGGCACCCCGCTCACCGAGGTCGCCCTCGCCGCCACGCCGCCGGCGTGGGTCTCGCTCGAGATGTCCTCGTTCCAGTTGCACGACACGCCGAGCATCGCGCCGACGGTTGGCATCCTCACGAACCTGAGCCCGGACCATCTCGATCGCTAC